>JADFLK010000112.1 GCA_022564455.1 Bacteroidota bacterium | reverse complement strand
TACGTCGGCGGGGCGTTCCACATGCTCGAGCATATCGAGCAGAAGCACGGCGTCGTAGTGCGCATCCGGCTCGCCGGTATCGTATGCATCGGCAATCGCAAACGAAGCGTCGATTCCGGCCAGGACGCGCGCCTGTGCCGTTTCGATGGCGCCCCCCGCCAGATCGATCCCATGCACCCGAAATCCAGCTTCGGCCAGTGGAAGGGCCACGAGTCCGGCTCCGCAGGCCACATCCAACACACGGACGCCCGGTTCGATACCCACCTTCTCTAAGACCCTGCGCACGTAGTCAATCTTGATGACCGACTCTGCTCGTAACAGCGCAATGGCGTGGTCGTCGCCCTCAAACCATCGGTCGCCGAGATCGGAATAGAAAGCGTTGTTGATGCGCGTCACGTTACCTGCATCAGGTTCACCGCTACAGTCAGTCCTGGGCCGAAGGCAACAGAGCACACCAGGTCGCCGGAGGCTACCTCTTCATCGGCCGACATCGCTGCCCAAATGTGAGGGATGGTGGTGGACGACATGTTGCCGTGCTCGTAAAAAACCTGCTTGCTGTGGCGGACGGCTTCCTCCGAAAGTTCGAGCGCCTTGGCCGTGCTTTCTATCACCCGCGGCCCGCCCGGATGAACGGCCCACCAGCGAACATCGCCCACGGCAAAGCCGTTCTTGCCCAGGAACCGCTGCACAATTTCTCCAAGATTGTCGTTGATGTGCTGAGGGATTCGGCGGCTCAGGGTCATGCGAAACGCAGAATCTGCAACACGCCACGTCATTTCATCCAGCGTGTTAGGAACGAGCACCTCTGCGTGATCAAGAAGGCCGAAGCTGCCCGCCGTAGGCTCGGACGTGACATCCACACGCGCAGCCCCATCCGCAAACAAGCATTGTTGAACGATTTGCTCGACGTCGGTCGTAGCCGGGTTGTGATGGAGGGTGCACAGTTCAACCAGGAAGACGGCCGCGTTGGCGCGTGCTCCGGTGTCAGAAGTGGTAGTCGCAAACCTGTGGGCGCCTACGTTATCTGCCGCCATCGCTACGGCCGGAAGCGCCGCGTAGCACCCCATATGGCCCAGATGGAGGATGCGAGTATTCCACCACCCCTTCTCCACAGCCACTCGCTGGACGGCGGTTGGGCTGTCGTACCCCGTGCAGGAAACCTGCACGAGTAGATCCGGTGCCTCAGCATCTACCCGAAACGCCTCGTGAGCCAGTTTGAGCGCGGTCTCGGCAAACACCTCCATTCGGGCATCCAGCGACGCGTGGCGCCACTTCGAGGAATCGTCTGCAACCTGCCCATCCCCCGAGATCGGCGAAACATGAACGCGCATCCGATCCCAGTCCTGGTGTGTGTAGTCGTCGAGGCAGGTTGTTCGCGAACCGATTGCCGACACTCTCAACAGGCGGTCGTAAAACCGCAGGGCGCGCTCCGTACCAGAGACGGGTGGCGAATCACCGCGCTGCAGCGCCGCTTTCATCCATCCGATGCCATCAACCTGCGAAACAGCATACCCAAAAGCGAGAGGCCGGGAGGATACGTAGGCACGAGGGATCATGGCGGCGTTCTGGTTTGCGTACCCATCATGCCGGAGGGGGGCGTTGGTTCCTAGACAGGTACATGCCGACTGCGCATCTCAGCGGCGACTTCAATCGCATGAAAGCACTTGTTCTCATACCATGTGGGAAATCTGAATTGAAGTGATAGGTTGGGCTAAAGAGCGAGACGAAAGTGCCGATAATGGACATCGACCCCCCCCAACCCACCATTCTCAACCGCATCATGAAGAAGTATTTTGCCTTCGCCGCCTGCGCGGTTCTGCTCGCCGGCTGCGACTTTCTCGGAGGCGCCGACGCCCCAGTTGCCACAGTAGCCAATATCACGATCACCGACGTAGCGCTCGGCGGCGCTTCCGACATCCGCGTAGAGGTTCAGGATGTTGCCGGACGTGCATATTCAGAGAGCAACCATACCAACGTCTCGCTTCCGCTTTCGTTGAACATGCAGTTTGACGTACACAACGGAGCACGCGGCCTGGCCATCGTTGTTATGCGCGACAACGGCACAAGCAGTGCTCAGCGCTACTCATTCCTCGGTTCATCCGACTTGTTTACAGGTGACGGCCTTGCCGCAGCAGCCGGTTCGTCGGTACAGGTCACCGGAAACGTCTCGGCTACGATCGACGTTGCAGCATCTGCCGAATAACAAAACCTGAGTAATACTACCCAAGCCATGAGCGCCGTCCGGGAGTCCCGGGCGGCGCTTCTCTGTTGTGGCAGCCTGAATGTAGAGGCCTATTGTCGATGTCTAGAAGCTCAGGATGCTCCGTAGCCGCACGCCTTCAACATCTACATCCAGCGACCATTCGAACCCCATAATACCACCGGCCTCGATGCGTTCTACCGGCACGTGTATCTCCCCAACCCGCTCGTTCTCGGTGCCAAAAAGTGTTATTTCCAACTGCGCACTCCGCATACGCTCGCTCGAATTGCGCACCACACCGCTCACGGTTTGGGATCCATCGCGCTCGCGTACAAGCCGCAGGTTTTCCACCTCAAGAGTAACTTCTCCAGTTTCCGGCTCCGCACAGCCGACGAGCAGGCATAAAACGGAGAAGAGTGCAAGGGAACGAAACATGTTGGACGGGGGGCGGCCTCGAAACCAGTGGCTGAAGAAGATACCGGGGCCTCTCGCCTGGTAGGACAGGCTCCTAGTTTACTTCTTCGAACGAATCGACGTAAACGTTGGTCTCCTCGTCGGCGATGCCCCGAATAAAATCGATGGTGATACGATCGGGACGACCGTTCTCTGTTACGTAGCGCACGCCGACGCTATCGGCTTCGGAGTCAAACCCAAACTGAATGAGTTCAAATAGCACGTCGATGGTCGGATAGGGGACGTCTTCGACAGGTACCGGCTCGTTCTTCACTGTGCTGGACGTTCGGGTGGCTGAAACGGGCACGCCCTCTTCTACCGTCACATTATACAGGATCAGATTCTCAAAACACACACAGCGCTGAAAAACCCCAAGTTGGTAGTTGGCCACGCCCGCCGCATCCCACCTCGCTCGGTAGAGATCGAGGCCATCCTGGGTGTCGTCCTGGACGATGTCCAGCTCCGGCTCCGGCTCAGGCTCAGGCTCCGGCGTATCCGAGTTGGAATCGCAGCCGGCCAACGCGAAACCAATCAGAATCGTTAGAAGAAGCGTGTTGCGAAACATGCTGAGAGTGTGGAAAGATGTGATCGGGCCACAAGGTGGTCCATGCGTCTACGTGTTGCCGTCGTGGAACGCCCGATCGTAACGAGTCACTGCGTAGGGCACACGGAAGTGCCCTTACCCAAGATCGTCCAGGTTCGCTTGCAGCTTTTCCAACTCAGCTCGTGCATCGGCAGCTTTCTGGCGCTCCTTTTCAACTACAGCTTCGGGTGCTCGGCCCACAAAGTTTTCGTTGGAGAGCTTCTTCTCCACACCGGCCAGAAAGCCGTGCTTCTGCGCAATTTCCTTCTCCAGCCGCTCTCGCTCCACGCTGAGGTCGATCATACCGGCGAGTGGCACAAACATTTCGTGGCCCTCTACTACGACGGCGGCAGAGGCCGTGGGCTTATCGAGACCGATACCTACCGTGAGATCATCCACACCTGCCAGTCGTTCAACGTAGGCCCTGTGCGCCTCAATCTGGGATGCCATCGTATCATCAGAAACATTGATTACTGCCGTTATGCGCTTGCTTGGGGGGACGTTGTACTGGCTGCGAACCGAGCGAATCCCCGAAATCATTGATTGGAGAACGTGAAAGAATTCGGCGGCCTCGGTGTTTAATTCGGCTTCGTTCACGACCGGCCACTTGGCCACGATGCAGGCGTCGCCGTCCTCGCGCGGGCGGAGTCGGTGCCAGAGCGCCTCGGTGATGAACGGCATGAACGGATGCAGCAGCGCCGTCATCTGTTCGTAGACCTCAATGGCGAGGGCCATCTTCTCTTCGTCCATCGCCTCTCCGGGGGGCGGCTTGATGAGTTCGAGATACCAGTCACAGTAGTCGCCCCAGAAGAGGTCGTAGATGCGCGAAACAGCCTCGTTGAGGCGGTAACGGCTCACGGCTTCGTCAACCGATCTGATGGTCTCATTGAGGCGTGTCAGAATCCACTGCTCGACAAGTTCCAGATCATCGAACGAGCGCGTGCGGCGGTAGTCCTTACCGGGCTCCATGAACCGGCCAAACACGTTGAAGGCGTTCCAGATCTTGTTCGCGAAGTTGCGCCCCATCTCGAACTTTGTGGGGTCGAGTTTAATATCCTGCCCCTGCGCGCAGAGAAGCACGAGCGAGAAGCGGACTGCGTCGGCGCCGTACTGCTCAATCATATCGAGCGGGTCGATGCCGTTGCCGAGGCTCTTCGACATCCAGCGTCCTTGCTTGTCCTTAATCATCCCCGTGATGAAAATGTCGCGGTAGGGCACCTCGCCTGTGAAGTGCAGTCCGGCCATGATCATGCGGGCGATCCAGAAAAACAGAATGTCGTAGCCCGACACCAGAACGGCGGAGGGGTAGAACCTGGCGAGGTCATCTGTCTTCTCGGGCCAGCCGAGCGTCGCGAAAGGCCAGAGCCAGGACGCGAACCACGTGTCAAGCACGTCTTCGTCCTGAACCATGCCCGGCTCTGGTTGATCGACGGAGACGACGGCCTCGCGGGATTCGTCAATCTCACCATTCTCGTTCGTGTAGTACCAGACAGGGATGCGATGGCCCCACCAGAGCTGCCGGCTGATTGGCCAGTCGCGGATATTTTCGAGCCAGCGGAAGTACTCGTTCTTCCAGCGGTCGGGATAGAACGTCACCTTCCCGCTGCGAACGACTTCTAGGGCGCGCTCTGCCAGTGGCTTCATCTTGACATACCACTGGAGCGAGATGAGCGGCTCAATCAGGCCCTTCGACCGGCTGGAGATCGGGACACTGTGGCGATAGTCCTCCACCTTAACCAGGAGTCCAGCTTCCTCCAGGTCAGTGACGATCTTCTTGCGGGCGGCGAAGCGGTCAAGGCCCGCATAGTCACCGCCCGCCTCGCTGATCGTGGCGTCCGGATTCAGCATCGAGATGGTGTCCAGACCGTGCCGCTGTCCGATCTCGAAGTCGTTGAGGTCGTGGCCGGGCGTGACCTTGAGGGCGCCCGCGCCGAAGTCCATCTTGACGTAGGTATCCGCAATGATGGGGATCTCGCGCCCTATCAACGGAAGCACTGCCGTCTTTCCAATGAGGCCGGTATAGCGTTCGTCCTCGGGGTGGACGGCGACGGCCGTATCGGCGAGCATCGTTTCCGGCCGCGTAGTGGCGATGGTGATATGCCCCTTCCCTGAAGCGAGCGGATAGCGGATCCACCACAGATGCCCGTCGCGTTCAACATTCTCGACCTCCTCGTTCGAGATCACTGTCTGGTTCTCGGGGTCCCAATTGACCAGGTAATCGCCTCGGTAAACCAACCCCTCCTCGTAGAGCTGGACGAAAACGTCCTGGACGGCGCGCGTGAAGCCTTCGTCCATCGTAAAGCGGCTGCGGTTCCAGTCCACCGAGTCGCCGAGCTTGCGTTTTTGCTGGAGGATGATGTCGCCGTACTCCTCCTTCCAATCCCACACCCGCTCAACGAACTGCTCGCGACCCATTTCTTTTCGCTCCAGCCCTTCCTCATCGCGCAGCTTGCGCTCCACCACGTTCTGCGTGGCAATGCCCGCGTGGTCCATCCCCGAAATCCACAGCACTTCGTAGCCCTGCATTCTCCGCAGCCGGATGAGCGCGTCCTGCACGGCATCCTGCAACGCGTGCCCCATGTGCAGCCGCCCGGTCACGTTCGGCGGAGGCATGGGGATTACGAACGGCTCCTTCCCCGAATTCGTGTCGGTGCTGAAAAATCCCCCCTCCTCCCAGAACCTGTACCAGTGGTCCTCGACCTCGGCGGGGTTGTAGGGGGTGGATTTTGTGGCGGTGGTTTCGGCCATCTTCGAGGCATAGATATGCCGAGAAACTACCCCTGTGGCCCATGCAAACGGCGTGAATGCATGGTTGCAAGCTCGTCTGCTCGTAGAGCAAAACAGGAAAGGCGTCATCAACTATGAAAACAACTCCGCATTGCTTGCTCATGCCCACTGACACCCTGCTTCATACTAACCGTGAAGCCATCTTCCGCATCGCGGCCTATTACGGTGTACAGAACGTTCGAGTTTTCGGCTCGCGCACTCGCGGTGACGCCTCAGAAACAAGCGATATGGATCTGTTGATCGAGCCGGGGCCGACGAGGAGTTTCTTCTTTCCGGGCGACCTCATCGCTGATCTCGAAGACTTGCTCGGCCGCCGCGTGGATGTCGTAACGCCTGATGCGCTCCATCCGGCGCTTCGCCACGGTGTGCTTGGCGAAGCCATCGCGCTATGAATGACGACGCGCTTTATCTCCACCACATCGTCGAGTGCATCGAGCGCATCCAGAACTTTACGGCAGAGGATGAGGCCCCATTTGCAGCCGATGTCAAAACGCGAAACCCCTCGCACATAACCGTGCCAGGCGTTTTGTTTGTCGGGGTGGCGGGATTTGAACCCACGACCTTCCCGCCCAGCGGGACGCGCTACCTCTGCCCAGACAGGAAGCCCTGGATGTAGGCGCGGACTTTGTCGGGGCTCTTCAAGGCCTTGAGTTCGCGTTCCAGGCGCGCCGCTTCCGCCCGCGTTTCGAACTCCCTCGTAAAGATCAGAGCCCAGGGACCACGACCTCGCGTAGAAGTAGTGTGCCCCGCGTTGTGTTCCGAGACTCTCCGTAGCGGGTCGTTCGAATGGCCGATGTACAAGCGCCCCGTCGACTCCGATTCCAGAACGTATGTGGCAAAGGTCATAAGCAACAAACGCCCCGCACGTTGCCGTGCGGGGCGTCCCAATTGTCGGGGTGGCGGGATTTGAACCCACGACCTCGTCGTCCCGAACGACGCGCGCTACCGAGCTGCGCCACACCCCGAGGGCACAAAACTTACGTTGTAGACAAATCGGCGGCAAACGCAAAGGGAGTGAAGGCGACACCGTGTTCACGAACCAGACCTTTCCGACGACGCCGAGTTCTTCGTGATTGCCGTAGCGCGTCCGCTGTCGCTCAAGTCCGGCAC
>JADFLK010000111.1 GCA_022564455.1 Bacteroidota bacterium | reverse complement strand
AAATAAGGGGGAATCCGAAAGGAGGCGCCAGGCTGACGTGTACGTCTTCTGTGTATTGACACCCAGAGACCAGGCGACGGTGGATCCGCTAAACCTTAAACAGTGGACCTTCTATGTTCTACCAACGGTTGTACTGGATCAACGGGTCCCGACGCAGAAGAGCATTGGCCTCACCGGCCTAAAAAAGGGCGCTTGTATACGAAACAAACCCAAGCTAGGAACGTAGAAGGGGAAGAAAGAACAAGACCCCTCCGATGAACTTACTAGCTCCTCAATTCACGGACGCCGACAAGGCACGGGAATACCTAGAGAACATCCGCTGGCCTGACGGCCCTGCGTGCCCTCACTGTGGCGACACGAAAGCCTACACTATCACACGCAAGAAGGAAGGCGCGAAGACTCGGAAAGGTCTGTACAAATGTGCTGGTTGCCGCAAGCAGTACACGGTGACAGTAGGAACCGTGTTCGAGGGAAGTAAGGTGCCTCTGAATAAATGGCTACTCGCATCTTACTTGATTGCTTCCTCAAAGAAAGGATTCAGCGCCCATCAGCTACACCGCTCAATCGGTGTCACCTATAAGACGGCGTGGTTCATGTTCCATAGACTCAGAGAGGCGATGACAGACGACTTTATGCGCACGACGCTGGGTGGTGAGGGAAAAGTAGTCGAAGCTGACGAAACCTATTGGGGGAACAACCGCACGAAGGGTGTGAAGCCTCGCGCGGGTGGAGGACACAAGGAAAAAGTGTTTGCTCTAGTTGAGCGCAACGGCAACGTTCGCAGCTTCCACATTCCGACCGTAACGGCAAAGACTCTGGGGCCAATCCTCACCGAGCAGGTTGACAAGGAGACTCGCCTGATGACGGACGAGCACAAAGCCTACAAGACACCCGGCAAGCAGTTCAAGTCTCACGAAACCGCAGCGCATAGCCTTAAGGAATACGCACGTGGAGACATTTCGACCAATACAATCGAAGGCGTTTTTTCGTTGTTGAAGAGGGGGTTGCATGGGTCCTATCACCACGTCGCTCCCGAGCATCTTCACCGCTATCTAGCGGAGTTTGATTTTCGCTATAACCGCCGTGATACAAGCGACTCAGAAAGGACTGACGCGCTCCTAGCCAATGCTGAGGGCAAGCGTCTCACCTATCGGCGGCCTACTGCGTAGAATCACGGAACGCAACAAATCGGGTAGATAAGTTGTCAAACGCGCGGCCTTGTGTACCTTTTCCCGATTCGCAGTTCCTACCTATGCCTGAAAAAGAGTTCCGAGTTAAGCAGATTTTCCCGGAAGGGATGGAGCCGATTGCTATAAAAGGCGCTTTGGGCTCCGTTCTAAACGACGGCACGATCACCATGCATCTGTACTCTGAGTACAAAACGATAGCAGATATGCACGTGCATGACATCGATGAGGACAATAACGTAAACTTGAACGAGATCACGCGGCGCGAGAGCGACTCAGAACTGACCAGAGTGTTTCACACCAGTATTTCCATTTCTCCCCATACGGCGAAGCAATTCGCCGTATGGCTTATCGAGCGAGCACAAGAAGCCGATAAGCTGTTCACTGGACTAGACGAAGAGGAACACGATGAACACGATTCCACAAACTGACACTCAGGGGGAGGCAACCATGTTTGACCTCACTCCCTCCTTCTCCTTCGACCTCACTCCCTCCTTCTCCTTCAAGGATATCGGAAGGTGGGTTTTCGAGACCCTAGGACTAGCTATGCCCGAGACAGACACCCTCGACGCATCTGCGAGCGATTCAGACTCTAGCAGCACAACGGCTTTTCTCGCTGCAAGAGAGCGAACCAAGCGAGCGATTCAAGAAACGGAAACCGGGATTGAGGGCAAGATGCATTTCGATACCTTCGAGGCTTACAAAGAGTGGCGAACCGGTTTGTGATGGATGTACCTGATCGTACCACGGAATGACTACGAAAGGGACGTTAAAGCCCTCAATAGGAGCGAGTACGAGCTGGAAGAAATGGACGAAGTTGTCCGCACGCTTGCAGAGTCAGATGAGTACGCGCTAACCCCGGAATTTATTGAGGGGTACTATGTTCATGAGCTAGACGAGCCTTATTTCGGTGTTGATGGCATAATGGACCTTCACTTAACAGATGACGAGGACAATTGGGTATTACTATACAGGATTCAGGGGCAAGCCCTGTGGCTCATCCGAACGGGTACGCATGACAGTCTAGGTCTTTCCCGCAAACGCCGGAAACAAAGATGAAAAAGGCAAGCCAGCCGAATACGCCAGCCGTCAAGACCGAACGCGACTTCAAGGAGGTGCTCGGTGCGCTGCTGACTGTCCCTCCGGTACGGAACGGCGACCTAACCAAGAGCGGAGCGGAGAAGAAGCGACGGCGGAAGCCGAAAACACGACCACCTAAACCAACACCCCAATGAGTAAGACACACCACGTTCTTCGACTTCACGTCGAAAAGCAGAACCCGAAGTTCCCGCGCGAAGACCGCTCAGTTATCTACATTGACCGCCCCTTCATTCAGGAACGGCTAGGAAAACAGTTTGCACTGACGCCAGAATGCACGCTTCCAGATTTGGAAGAGTGGGTCGATGGATTGATAAACGACCTCGAAGAAATCAAGAGGCAGGCTCACCTACGAATGGACAAATAGGCAGGGACTAGAGCAACGAACTCAAACCGCTCTTGGCCTACCCGTGGGTTTGCTTTGTATACAAGCGCCCTTTTTAAGGGGGCTCCTCGCCGCAGGCGGGGTAGGGGTTTGCTACAGACAGGCAATGCGCAGCATACAGACAACGGAACGCGGATATCGCCAGACCCTCCGCCTCGCTCCGCTCGGCACCTCCCTTAAAAAGGGAGGGGTTAGTCGGCATGCCTCAAGCTACCTCGGATCGTAGATCGACATCCCCGAGGCCCACTTGCCCATCTGGATGACCGACATCACTTCGTTCGTCGCCGTATCAACGACAACGACATTGCCGAACTCCGTATTCGGAAGCGGCTCGCCGTCTTCATCGAGTGTTGGATAGGGCGGCGTCCAGAGGCCGAAGTTGAGGTTGCGGTTGGCTATGAAAAGCACGCTGCCGTCAGCTGTAATTGCTGAGCCGTGGGGCTCCGAGAAGACGGCCTCGCCGCCATCGGGGTTGCCGATGGTCGCCGTAACCGTTTGCGTGGCCACATCGACCACCGATACGTTGTGCGAAATACGGTTGGGCACGTAGATCGTGGACCCGTCCGGCGAGAACACAGGATGCCAGGGCTCATTGCCCACAGCAACTTCACCGTCTTCCGTAAGCTCACCCGTATCGGGGTTGAGCTGGAAGAAAAGCAGCTTGCCGCCAACCTGCGAGGTCACCACGACGGTCGTGCCGTCGGGGCTCGCAGCAAACTGCACGAAGGCCAGCGTGCTGCCTGCGACCAGGAGTTGATCGACGAGATCGCCGGTCACCGTGTCAATCACGTTAATCGTGTTGTCAAGATCGAGCGAGGCCGATAACACCCATTTCCCATTGGTACTGACCCCAATTGCATGCGGATGATTGACTCCAATCGTTGGGATTTCCTCGAATTCCATCGTCGTCCTGTCGACACGCGCGATTCCTGTAGAAGTCGGGTCGGCAGCGAACGAGCGTCCTGAAAATAGCCAGTTACTCGTCGAGTCGAGAGCCATCATGCCTGGTTTCTGAAATGTCTCCTCGCCTTCCGGCGCCATCTCCCGCGCAATCACGTAGGCTGGGTCTGAAGGATCCATCGTGAGGTCCGTCGAAAGTTTGAGGATCGAGCCACCCGGCGTTCCTCCGTCACCCACGATGAGGTTGAGATACCACGCCGATCCATCCGGCTCCACGGCTGTGTGGTGCGGCTTCGTCATCATACCCTCGCCGAGGTCCATCATGTCGATATAGCGGATAACCTGCATCCGCTCGCCGTCCACAATGGCCACACGATTGGCCATCTGGTTGCAGACGTACAGCAACACCTCCGCATCGGCGAAAGGCACCTGGCCAGAGTCATCTTTTGCCCCATCCTCTACCCAGCGGCGGAGATAGGCCACCTCGTCCTCCTGCAACGCGGAAACGTTGGGGTAGGGAATCGGGACAGGACCGGCCGGAGCCACGCAATTGCCCTCGGCGCAACGGACCAGCAGGCTCTCGTCCGCATTGAACGGAATCACTGTAGCACCTGATGCATTGCTGCCGGTGAACAGGGCACTCCAGGAATAATCATCCAGACGGTCGGAAGGCTCAGCCTCGTCAACATCGAACACGTTGCGATAGGCCAACAGCGGCTGTACGTAGTCGCCATAATCGAGCGACTGGATCTGGTCGAAGTCAAGAGTATCCGGGTTGAACGGGAAGGTATCCGGCGTAACCGGATCGTTTGAATCGCAGCCCACCCAGGAAAGGCAGAGTGCGAGCGCGATGGGAGTAATCATGCGGAATGAGTGCATTGCAGAGACTAGTATAACGGCGAGGTGGTACCGGAAACGCGCAAGCTACGGCACGCTTTCGACGATGAACGCGGGGGAAACCCTTATCAGTGTGGCAGAACGAATCATCCACAAAAGGTACACGGAGCAACCCCATACGGCGGGGTATCTTTTTGTCTCCATCGTTTCCGCACCGTGCCCACAGTCCGTCCACTTACCCGCCAGAGCCGCATTGCCGTTGCCGCCCCGGCGAGCACCGCGCTTGATCCGAGGCACGCCGAGGCCGGGTTGGAGGCGCTAAAAAAGCGTGGGCTCACCGTTGATGTTGTCCGCGCGATGAGCCCCAAACCGCACGGGTACTTGGCGGGAGTCGACGAGGCACGTGCCGGCGAGTTGAACGCGCTGTTCGCGCGAGAGGATATCGACGCCATCTTCTGCCTGCGAGGCGGCTACGGCACACTGCGGATCCTCGACCGACTGGATTACGAGACGATGCGTTCGCATCCGAAACTTGTCGTCGGGTATTCGGACATCACGGCGCTCCAACTCGCCATCTACTGCAAAATCGGTTTGCCCTCGCTTTCCGGCCCGATGGTGGCGCCGGACTGGCCGAAGATCGATGCGGCCTCCGAGAGTATGTTCTGGCGCCTGGCTGGAGGAAAAGCGCCGATTGAAATCATTGGCCCCTACGGTGAAACCTTGGCGGGGGCAAAAAATGGCTCGGCGGAAGGCGTCCTGCTCGGTGGAAATCTTACGATGATCTGTTCGCTCCTCGGAACGCCCTACCTCCCTGATCTCACAGGGAGCATCCTGTTTGTGGAGGACGTCGGCGAGCAGCCTTACCAGATCGACCGGCTGTTTGCGCGGTTGCGGCTGGCCGGGGTGCTCGAGCAGCTCGGCGGCCTCGTGTTCGGAGCCTTCACCCACGCCAAACCCCGCAAGGGACGGCCCTCGCTCGCTCTGGATGAGGTGCTTAATCACTACGCCCAGTTTGTGCCTGGCCCCGTAGCACGCGGCCTCGTCTACGGGCACTTCGTGGACAAGTGTACGCTGCCGATCGGGGTTATGGCATCCATTGAGGTAGACGACGCCGTAGCCAGTCTGACAATCAACGAGCCCATTACCCGCGATGTATGAACGAACTTCATCTCTCCGGCTCGCGGTATTCGCATCAGGGAGCGGCTCCAACTTCGGAGCGGTGCTCAAGTCCATCGACGCGGGCAAGCTAAACGCCAAGCCCACCCTCCTCATCGCCGACCGGCCGGCCATCGGCGCGATTGACAAGGCGGAGGCCCGCGATATCCCTGTGGCTATTCTCCCGCCCGGCAAGTTTGAGAACGAAGACGCATTTGCGGAAGCGCTGCTCCATGCCCTCGCCAATCACGGGGTTGAGTTCATTGCGTTGGCCGGGTACCTCAAAAAGATTCCGGCGAGCGTGGTTGATGCTTTCAAGCACCGGATGCTGAACATCCACCCTGCTCTTCTTCCGTCGTTTGGCGGAAAAGGGATGTATGGTCCGCGCATCCACGAGGCTGTCCTCGAACACGGCTGCCGCGTCACCGGCGTCACCGTGCACCTCGTCGACTCTGAATACGATACCGGCCCTATCGTGCTGCAAGAACCCGTCGCGGTTCGGCAGGACGATTCGCCGAGATCGCTCGCCGCTCGCGTACTACAATTGGAGCACCGCCTCTACCCGGAAGCCCTTCAGTTGTTTGCTGAAGGGCGGGTTGAGATGAATGGGCGGCGGGTTCAGATACGTGATGGATAGTGCGTAATGCGTAGTGCGTAATGGAGTCCGATTCCACGCCTTACACAATACGGCGTGCGGTATACGAACTCACTGCGGTCTCGATTTTCTCTGACCTCCCAACCAATCCATGATCTCCTCCAAGCCCCTTCCACCTCCCGCCGACCGCTACCCGGTGCGCCGCGCACTGCTATCCGTCAGCGACAAAACCGGGCTGGCCGAGTTCGCCAAACGCCTGCACGATCTGGGTATCGAACTGCTCTCAACCGGCGGCACAGCGCAGACGATCCGCGACGCGGGGCTTCCAGTAAAAGACGTGGCCGAGGTAACCGGATCACCGGAGTTGCTGGGCGGGCGCGTCAAAACCTTGCATCCAAAAGTCCATGCCGGGATACTGGCGCGGAGGACGGACGAGGACGACCTCGCCCAACTGGAGGAACACGAAATCGGCCTGATTGACCTCGTGGTGGTAAATCTCTACCCCTTTGCTGACGCCGTTGCCACGGACGATGTTACCGATGCCTTCGCCGCCGAGAACATCGACATCGGCGGGCCGACGATGGTGCGGGCCTCCGCCAAGAACTGGTTCTTCGTGGGTGTAGTGACATCGCCGGAGCAGTACGGGGCCATCGCAGACGAACTGGAGGCGAACGGCGGATCGCTGGGAATGAGCACCCGCCGCGCCCTCGCACTATCGGCGTTTTCGCAGACAACCAACTACGATGCTGCGATCACCGCCTACCTCGAACACAACGTAGAGACGCGACGTGTCGCTTCTCCGGATGACGATACGTTCGCACCCATCCTTACAAAATCGCAGGGCCTTCGCTACGGCGAGAACCCCCACCAATCCGCAGCCCTCTACGGCGATCCAAGTGCATTCTACCGGCAACTCCACGGAAAAGAACTCTCGTTCAACAACCTGATCGATCTTTCGGCAGCGTTGCGATTGATGCCGGAGTT
>JADFLK010000110.1 GCA_022564455.1 Bacteroidota bacterium | reverse complement strand
CTCCAACCCGTAAGAACCCTCCGACAGGGCCACTACCTCGCGGCGCTGGCGGTGTTCTTTGGCGACACGCGTTTGATTGACAACACCACGCTCGAAATTGCCCAATGACGAGCACTGGGAAGAATGGCGGTTGAGCGGGCGTACATCGTTCAGGAAACAGAGAGGGAAGGACGGCAGGGGCGAATGACGAAGCACCCGCATCAATTGTCGTTGCGTCAACGCATCCTCGCAGGGGAGATTCGTGAATCGTCCCTACTCGTTTTTCATTTCCCCTGAACCCTCCCCACAGCGGTTCCGGGTAATTTGGCGAAAAGCATTCTCAAACCCTCTTTCCCACCAGAAACATGGCTTCCGTCATTCTCTCCGCTGCCCGTACGCCTGTCGGGTCGTTCGGTGGCTCCCTTTCAAAAGTCCCGGCGCCACAGCTTGGCGCCACGGCCATCAAAGGCGCAATCGAGCGCGCTGGTGTTGATGCGGGCGATGTCAGCGAAGTCTTGATGGGCTGCGTGCTGGCCGCAGGCGTCGGGCAGGCACCTGCGCGGCAGGCCGCGATCCATGCCGGCGTTCCGGATTCCGTGCCGTGCATGACCGTCAACAAAGTGTGTGGGTCGGGGATGAAGACCGTCCTTCTCGCCGACCAGTCCATCCGCGCTGGCGACAACGAGGTGGTTGTGGCAGGCGGCATGGAGAACATGTCGATGGCGCCGTATCTGCTTGCCAAGGGCCGCTATGGTTACGGTTACGGGAACAGCGAGCTAATCGACGCGCTCTTCCACGATGGGCTCCGCGATGCCTACGACGGCAATGCGATGGGCGTCGCCGCGGATCTCTGCGCCGAGACGTGTAGCGTGCCGCGAGAGCGCCAGGACGAGTTCTCGATCCTTAGTTACACGCGTGCGCAGGAGTCGGTGGAGACAGGGCGCTTCGCGGACGAGATTGTATCCGTGACCATCAAAGGCCGCAAGGGAGACACGGTGGTGGAGAAGGACGAAGAGCCGTTCAAGACCAACTTCGACAAGATCCCGCAACTCCGCGCCGTGTTTACAAAGGAAGGCACGGTAACCGCCGCAAATGCGTCAACGATCAATGATGGCGCCGCGGCGTTGGTCGTGGCGTCGGAGGAGTGGGCTGCGGCCAACGGCAAGACGCCGATGGCGAAGATCGTGGCCACGGCTCAGCACTCGCAGAAGCCGGTCGAATTTACCACGGCGCCCATCGCCGCTATCGAAAAAGTGCTCGCCAAGGCGGGCCTCACGCTCGGTGATATCGACCTGTTCGAGATCAACGAGGCGTTCGCGGTGGTCAGCCTCGCCGCGCAGGACGCCCTCGGCATTCCCACGGAGAAACTGAACGTCAACGGTGGATCGGTTGCAATCGGCCACCCGATCGGCGCATCCGGCGCGCGCATCCTCACCACGCTTCTCTACGCCATGCAGCAGCGCGACGCCAGGCGCGGCCTCGCAGCCATCTGCATCGGCGGCGGCGAAGCGACGGCGATTATTGTGGAACGCTAGAACTCGGTGGGGTGGGAGATTCAGCTTTGCCGATTTCGGATTTGGGATGTTGGATTTCGGCAGGCTGATCCAAATCGCACGTTTGTCGAATCGGCCATCGTTTCGCAATCAACCCAGACTTAGCGCAATCCGAAATCAACAATCCGAAATCCGAAATCAAATATGAACGTCTCCATCATCGGCGCAGGTACCATGGGCAACGGCATCGCCCACGTCTTCGCGCAGCACGGCCACAGCGTCACCCTTATTGACCTCGACCAGGAGCGGCTTGATGCCGCGCTGGCCACTATCGACAAGAATCTTGGCCGGCAGGTGAAGAAGGAAATGCTTACGGTTGCCGAGCAGGAAGAGGCTCTCGCGCGGATTACACTCGGCACGAGCATCTCGGACGGTGTTGTGGAGGCCGATCTGGTGGTCGAGGCAGCGACTGAGAACCCCGAAATCAAGGCGCAGATTTTCCGTTCGATGGACGAGGACGCCCCGGAAAAGGCGATTCTGGCTACGAACACCTCGTCGATATCCATCACGCAGATCGCCGCCGAAACCGGCCGGGCGGATCAGGTGATCGGGATGCACTTCTTCAACCCGGTGCCGGTGATGAAGCTGGTCGAGATCGTGCGCGGCCTTGAAACGAGCGACGAGACCTTCGCGGCCGTCCGCGATCTGGCCGAGAGTCTCGGCAAGACGCCCGTGGAGGTGAACGACTATCCCGGCTTCGTCTCCAACCGCGTCCTGATGCCGATGATCAACGAGGCCATCACGTGGGTCATGGAGGGCGTGGCCGAACCCGATGCCATCGACACGGTGATGCGGCTTGGCATGGCGCACCCGATGGGACCGCTCACGCTGGCGGACTTCATCGGCCTCGACGTGTGCCTCGCCATCATGGAGGTTCTCCACCGCGAACTCGGCGACTCGAAGTACCGGCCCTCACCACTCCTCCGCAAGATGGTGGCTGCTGGACGATTGGGCCGCAAGAGCGGGCGCGGGTTCTACGAGTACGAAGGGTAAAGGGAAGGGGTGAAGGGGGGAATCGCCTCGGTACGTGTGCACTTCTCCCTTTTCACTTTTCCCTTTGGCATGATCGTTCTCATCACCGGCGCATAGTCGAGGCGGATGCACAACGACATGCTCCGGCCGGCAGTTCTGCAGAGCGTTACAGCGTGATCGTGACCTGATTGGGACCAGTCTGCAGGGCGCTCTCGGCCCACGGGTCTTCAGTTCCGCTGTCGCACTCGCACGTCCACGGATTGACGATTTCGCAGCCCGGCGGGATGGTGCAACCCCCGTCGTCTTCCGGCGGGTCGTCTTCCGGCGGATCTTCTTCCGGCGGATCTTCCGGCGGATCTTCCTCAGGCGGATCCTCGGGCGGCGGGTCTTCGCCTCCATCATCCCCTTCATCAGCTGCAACCGTCGGGATACGGAAAGCATGCAGAAAGCCATCGGAGTTCTTGAACAGGATACGGTGCAGGCGGCGAGGCCTCGGAACCAGGCCGGCGCCCTGATACGACCCGTCGCGGCGGGCCTGGAGCGAGATGAGTTGGCCGGTGCGAATCGTCCGGTTGCCACGCTGGGGCGTAGCGCTGATATACAGGTCCGTGAGGCGGCGAGTCCACAGGGGCCGCATGTCGGTCCATACGGGACGGAGGGTGACGGTCGCCCGAAATAACGAATCGTTTAGTATACGCTGGTAGTCGATAACGACGGCGTACGTGCGCTGTGGTGTGTCGAGCGCGATTGTGTGGGTCGGTGCAGGGGGTGCGGGATTCACGGCCGTCAGCGCGAGCGCCACGAATGCGCCAAACACCAGGATGGCCGGCGAACGCATAGGGGAGGAGAAGAGTCGCATGGCAATCTTGTTGATAAATGGAAAGGGGGTCACGACGTGACCGTGTACGGGTACTCTATATGCGATTTTCCACCATACTCGGATCAGTGGGCGCTATCCTCGGCGCGGGGTTCACGATTATGAAGTGTAAAAGGAAAAACGGAAAACCGCCTCAGCACCATTACCCTTCTCCCTTTTCACTTTTCCGTTCGGCATGATCGTTCTCATCACCGGCGCATCGAGTGCAGTCCGGGTCGCGGATGGTGGCAAGGGGAGAAAAGGCCGAGAGACTATGAGCCGTATTGCATTATTGATCTTCGTTGTGTTTTTCTCCGGTTGCACCGTGGGGGCTCCTCCATTTGTTGAGGATGCGGGCATCGACGATCTCACGGGCGAATACACGATGTCGCACACCATCATGCACGTTGGCGAGGACGGCTGGGAGGAATCCGTGGTGCGCGACACGCTCTCTATCAGCCTGCAGGGTGATACCGTTTCGTTCTACTTTGCTCTGGTCCAGGCCAATTACCACATTTGCGAGATGGGAGGCACTGGTGCGCGTACTTCCGAAGGTATCGCCGCCCCTCCTGAACCTATTGAATTCGGAGGAGAGGAAGACGTCTGCCGCCTCCGCATTGTGGCCGAAAGGGACACCATTCGGTTGGTCGATGAAGGAAACGTCTGCCGGCGGTACTACTGCGGAGCCCGCGCCTACATCGATGGCGTCGCTTTTCCCCGTCAGTGATGCTGCCTCTACATTCCGAGCTTGTTGGACTATTGCCGGATGCTCTGAACGGCCCCCTCCCCGGCATCGCCGCTCACCGTACGATGGCGCCCTACCCGGCACGAATCAGGCCGGAGACGATCTCGGTAGAAGGGAAGGATGCACGTGAGGCGGCTACGCTCGTTCTTCTCTTCCCTTATCAGGGTGGCGATGAGAGTGCACTCGTGCTCACAGTACGACAACCGGAACTCCGCGACCATAGCGGGCAAATTTCTTTTCCCGGAGGAAGTCGGGACGGAAGCGAAACGGCCGAAGAAACGGCCCTCCGCGAGGGCTGGGAGGAGGTTGGCGTCCCCGCCGAGCACCCTACCGTTCTCGGGCGCCTCTCGCCGATTTACATCCCGCCCAGCGGGTTCTCCGTGTTTCCGGTAGTGGCAGCCCTCGACTATCTGCCCCCATTCCAGATTCAGGAAGCCGAAGTGGCCGAGTTGCTGGAAGTACCGTTGCGTCAATTGCTCGATCCAGCCACGAGGCAAACATCCACCAGAAAAATAGGCGGAGGCATATTTGAGGCTCCGTTTTTCGCCGTGGATGGCCACGAAGTCTGGGGTGCCACGGCTATGATGTTGGCGGAGTTCGTGGCAGTGCTGCGGTCGATTGCCTGAGTAGGCGCGTAGCTTGGCATTGTTATGGACTCCCTCCCCGAACACATCGCCGAATTGATCCGCAACGGCCGGAAGATCGAGGCGATCCAGATCCTGCGGGAGGAAACCGGTATTGATCTGCAAACGGCCAAAGAGGCTGTGGACCGGCTGGATGCAGATCCTGCGTTTGATCCACTGCCTGCGTTCAACGTTGAGGACATTTCAGACGATGTTCTGCTGCTCGCCTGGGAACGGCAGCTTATCCCCGCCATCAAGCTGTTGCGGCAGCAGTCGGGGCTCGGGCTGAAGGAGGCAAAGGAGATGGTCGAGCAGCTTCCCGTTGACCCTGATCTTCCTCAACCATCGGCGCGTTCGGCCGTGGTGTCTCTTGTGATTGCCGGCGCTCTGCTGGTAATCGGACTTGCGTTGGCCGTTTTCTTTCTCAACTCCTAGAGTTCCACGGGTTCAACCCGAAAGCCGCCTTTGGGGCCTTCCTCCACAAACGCAGCAGGAGCGGACGTGGAGTGGAAGAAAAGCAGCAAATGGCCCTCGTCGGCCGCTTCCTGGGTTAGTCGCGTGCGCTCGTTCTGGCTGCGCCTGGCATCGAAGTCGTACTTCGCGTGGAAACGAAGGTTGATCTGATTCGGGGTGGGGAGGACATCGCCTCCGTACACCGCAATCCTGCCACCCGTGTGCAACCGGAATGCCTGATGGTCGCGCGTGTGGCCGCCGGTGTGGACGTACTCGATCTCGTCCGTCAGAAACCCCGATCCTTCGACGAGCTGGAGTTGTCCGGTTTCTTTAACCACGTCGGCAACGACATCTCGTGCTTTGTCGCTTTCCTCTCCGTAGGGCGCGTCCAACTCGCCTTTCTGGACGATGTACTCCGCGTTGGGAAACGTTGGCCGCCACTCGCTGTTCACCGAAAAAATGCTCCCGCCTGCGTGGTCGAAGTGCAGGTGCGACTGCAGCACCTTGGTCACGTCCTCGCGGTCTACGCCGTGGCGCTGAAGGCCCTCGGTCAGAAACTCCACGCCACGGCCGCGCGCCCATTCGCCGAGACCCGTGTCGAGCAAAATCACGTCTGCCTGGGTGATTACGAGGAACGGGCGCACGGAGATGAACAGCGTGCCTTTCGGAAACGGCTCGCCCTCAACATGCGGCACAAAGTCCTTGTCGCTGCCGACCGTGAAGCGCCCCTCGGGGAGCGCGTGAATCTGGGAATCGCCGTAGTGCACGAGTTTACGCTACTCCCCGTTTGCCTGCTCGTACGCCTCAATGATATCCCTCACGAGGCGGTGGCGCACGACATCGCCTTTGTCAAAGTCTACGAACGAAATGCCATCCACCCCTTCCAGGATGTCGCGTGCTTGCACGAGGCCGCTCACGGTGCGTTTGGGCAGGTCGGTTTGCGTTACATCGCCCGTGATGATGGCGCGGCTTCCGGTGCCGAGGCGCGTCAGGAACATTTTCATCTGGCCCGCCGTGGCGTTCTGGGCCTCGTCGAGGATGACGAACGCGCTGCTGAGGGTGCGCCCGCGCATGTACGCCAGCGGCACGATCTCCACGATGTTGCGCTCCATGTAGCCGCGCAGTTTCTCGCCGGACATCATCTCGTTGAGGGCGTCGTAGAGCGGCCGGAGGTAGGGGTCGATCTTCTCGCGGAAGTCGCCGGGAAGGAAGCCGAGGTGTTCGCCGGCTTCCACGGCCGGTCGGCACAGGATGATCTTCTTCACCTGCCGGCTCTTCAGCGCAGAGACCGCGAGCGCCACGGCCGTCCACGTTTTGCCCGTCCCGGCCGGACCTACGGCGAACACGATGTCCGTCTGCCGGGCTTCCTTCACCAGTAAAATTTGGTTCGGCGTCTTGGGTTTGATGGCTCCGCCGCCGGGCGTGAATACAATGGGGTCGGGGCTGTCTGCCGGCTGGAGACCCGGACCGTCCATGGCGAGGTCGAGGACCGTCTCCACGTCGTTCTCGGTGAGGTTCCCGTTTCGGTTCAGGACCACCAGCAACTCGCCGATCACGCGCTCGATGTGCGCCACATCCGCCTCGCCGCCCTTCAGCATCACCTGATTGCCGCGCGCCACGATGCGCGTATCAGAAAACGCGGATTCGATCCGCCGGATGATGCGGGCATCCTGGGGCGATCAGTGGGCTGGGGATGGAAAGGACGCAATGCTGGGGACGCCACCAGTTCAGGCCGTGCTGATCGACTTCTACGGGACGATCTGCGCCGGGGACCGTGAGGCTGTCGAGCGAGCCTGCAGGCGGATCGTACAGACCCTCGGTCTGCCCCTTACGCCGGACGAGTTTGCCGTGCAATGGGGAAGGCGGTTCTTCGAGGTCGTCGAGGCCAGCAACCACGACGCGTTTCGGACGCTACACGAGTGTGAGCTGCTGAGCCTGCGACAAACTCTGGCCGGGTACGG
>JADFLK010000109.1 GCA_022564455.1 Bacteroidota bacterium | reverse complement strand
TTTGATTGGGGAAGACGCCGAATGTGGTGCGGCGCTGGCTGGGCTCCAGCCGAAACCGGTGCCGCGCCAGCATCCCAATCCCACGAAGCTCGTGCCCATCTGCGATGCGGTAATTGACGAGGCCCTGCACATCGCGGAAGTCGGGGTCGTAGGTGCCCTTCAGTTCCTGCGTGGCGAAAAAGCGTCGCGGGCGAGCCGTCCGGACTGCGGCGGCGATGCCAAGACGGCCGTCCATCAAGCTGCCCTGAACCGACAGACCGCCATCGAGCGTGGAGCCATAGAGACTGCCTCGCATCGGCCCTTCCGGGCGTACGTAGGCCACATCCAGCACGCTGGACAACTTCCCGCCATACCGTGACGGGAAGCCACCCGCGTAGAGCGTCATGCGCTCGGCAAGGTCGGCGTTGATGAGACCGAGGCCTTCCTGCTCGCCTTGCCGCGTCCTCAGAGGGCGGTAGATTTCAAAGCCATCCACAAAAAACAGGTTCTCGCTGTAGCCGCCGCCACGCACGGAGTAAGCGTTCGAGGTCTCGTTGTTCGACGTCACGCCGAGCAGCACCTTCACGCCCCGGAGCGCATCGACAACCGGCGTGGGCATCGCGCGTACGTCTTCCGGATTGAGAACGGAGACGCCCGCATCGTTCTGCACGGCCTCGCCCTCCACAATGGCGGTGCCTATCTCGAAAGTGGCTTCATCGAGCGCGGCGTTGAAGATGGTTTCCTGCTGCGAGCGCACGACCACCGAGTCCGTTCTCGACTCAAACCCGACCGAGCGGACGAGCAGGGCATAGCGCCCTGCGGGAATCCTGAAACGAAACCGGCCATCGGCGTCGGCGGCTGTGCCATAGTTGGTACCGTCCACCAAGACCGTCGCGTTGGGAACCGGCTCACCGTTCTCCGATTGGGTGACACGGCCGGTGACATCACCCCAATTGACCTGCGCAAAGACAGGCGAAACCGCCAAAGCCGCGAGGGCTAGAAAACTGAAGGTGCGAAGCATGAAAACCGTCGTGCCGCCGAACGGTGGCATCAAGCGAGTGAACCAAACAAAAAGACGGTATCAAGCAGCGATGGGGTGCAGTTCGTGGACGGGTTGGCAAGATACAGCGGGATTGGTGGCGATAAAGGGCAGTTCTGAAGGGTGAAAGATGAAGTTCGATAGGGTGTGATCACCGAGTGCGCCGTGGTAATGACGGAGGATTATTGTCAGGTGTCAGTAGACAGGGGTCAGATTGCAATGCTGAAATATGGAATACGCACTACGCAACACGAACTATTCGCCACTGAGACTGAAATCAGACCCCACCGAACGTACTGACGGCTACAAAGAGCTGAATCAGCGTCACACAAAACCCGAAGACAGACCCCGCAGCGACTTCGCCCAGCGTGTGGGCTCCTGAGCGGACACGCGCCCACATTAACAACGGAATCAGCAGGAGCCACGGCACAACGGAGACCATCGTCAGCACGCAGAGAGTTGGCGTACCCCATGGCATCCGCGCTACGAAGATCAGCCCGGCCAAAAAACCCGCGATACTCGCCACATGAACGGAGATCTTCCAACGCAGATTGATCAGCGCCACCAGCGCCGTGTTGATCGGGTAGATCGCCGCAATGGCCAGCATAAGCGGACGGGCTGTTTGCAGCGTCATCCATAAAAACAAGACCCCGGCCGCGTACGAAGCGATTCCAAACAGGAAGGGGCGCGTTCGGGCGCTCCGGCTGCGGATCTCCAGCGTAGCAGCTTTCCCTCGCCGGACCATCAACGCCACGTACGCCAACGGAATCAGGAAGAAGAACACGAGGCCGATCCCTACGGCGTTCCGAATCTCCGGCGCGCCTGCGCCGAAGTGCCACAGCACCAACCCGAATCCGACGGGCGGAAGGATCAGCGGGTTGATGAGGTAGGAGAGCGCGGTGGCTACGTGGAAAGTCGCAGCACCGGAATCAGCCTGGGGCGCGGTGGCCCTTGTCGGATGTCGGATATCGGATTTCGGATATCGGATTTCGGCTGCGGGCAGTTTGAATTGCGTAGTGCGTAGTGCGTAGTGCGTATTCCGTGACTTGAGTAATGCAATCTGCCGGCCTCCCAACTCCTTCAGCATTCATCCTTCATCGTTCAGCGTTCTCCTCTTCCTTCTTTCCCCATACTCAATAAGCTCTCGCGAACACAACCCGGCCCTTCGACGGCTGCCCACTCACGGGATCGACGCCGGGTTCTTCGGTACCCTCGAACTGGCCTGGAAACGGTAGGCAGCGAATGGTGGCCTTCGTCTCCTCTTTTATGCGCGATTCGGTCTCTGCCGTGCCGTCCCAGTGCATCAATACGAAACCACCCTCCTCTTTAATGACTCGCCGAAACGTTTCGTAATCGTCGGCCGTGTTGGTGTGCGCCTCGCGAAAGGCCTTGGCGCGGTCGAAGAGGCCCTGCTGAACGGCGTCGAGGGTTTTGCGGATGGTCTCGGCGAGACCATCCATTGGCACGGATTGCTTCTCCCCCGAATCGCGGCGAACGAGTTCGACCACGCCGCTTTCGAGATCGCGCGGGCCAAGTGCGAGGCGAATGGGGACGCCCTGCACCTCGTACTCGGTAAACTTCCAGCCGGGGCGGTACTGCTCGCGATCATCCAGATGGACGCGAATACCTGCGTCCTTGAGCGTCTGTTCGATTTTGCGGGCTGCTTCGAGCACGGCTTCGTTACCCTCCTTGCGCAGAATCGGGACCAAAACGACCTGCATGGGGGCGAGCTTCGGCGGGAGGACGATGCCTTTGTCGTCGCCGTGCGTCATCACCAGCGCACCGATCAGCCTCGTGGAAACACCCCAACTCGTAGCCCAAACATATTCCAGTTCGTTGTTTCGGTTCTGAAAAGTGCAATCGAACGCCTTGGCGAAGTTCTGCCCGAGAAAGTGGCTCGTACCGGCTTGCAGCGACTTTCCATCCTGCATTATGGCCTCAATACAATAGGTATCCACTGCCCCGGCGAAGCGCTCAGCCTCCGTCTTCACGCCCCGGATGACTGGCATCGCCATCCATTCCTCCGCAAACGTGGCGTAGACATCCAGCATCTTTCGGGTCTCCTCCACCGCTTCCTCCTCGGTGGCGTGCGCCGTATGGCCTTCCTGCCAGAGGAACTCGGCGGTGCGCAGGAAAAGCCGCGTTCGCATCTCCCACCGGACCACGTTCGCCCACTGGTTTATGAGGATCGGTAAATCCCGCCACGACTGGATCCACCTGCTGTACGTGTCCCAAATGATGGTCTCGGAGGTCGGGCGGACGACGAGCGGCTCCTCCAGTTTTGCCTCCGGATCGACGATCAATTCACCATCATCGCCAACCTTGAGGCGGTGGTGCGTGACGACCGCACATTCCTTGGCGAAGCCATCCATATGATCGGCTTCACGCGCAAAAAAGCTAAGTGGGATGAACAGCGGGAAGTACGCATTCCGGTGGCCCGTGGCCTTGAACATGCCGTCGAGGACGTCGCGCATGTTCTCCCACAACTCGTAACCGTTCGGCGGAATAATCATCGAGCCACGAACAGGCGAGTACTCGGCCAGCTTCGCGGCGCGAACGACGTCCACGTACCATTGGGCATAGTCTTCGGAACGCGGCGTGATTTTGTCGGCCATGAGAGACGGCGGTGTAGCTGGAAAAGGCGGAGCGAAGGGCTGAAAACAGCCGTATCGTGGGGTTAGAGGGCGCGGAGCAGTTCTTGCGTGTCTTCTGAAGTGAGAAAAACCGCCGACGCGATCCGCTGGTGTTACCCATCCGGCCGGTTCGGCGGCTTGCCTTTCGAGACCCGTCAATATACCCCGGCACTGAAGCGGCTATTTTCGCAACGCCGTTTGCTGGGCCATCTTTAGCGCGTCTCCAATCCCTCTCTTCCTGCCTGCTCGTCGGGCGCCGACGGCCTGCTGTCCTTTCCATCACGACCATGAGATCTTCCCACAACTCCCGCTTCCGCTATACGCCTCTGGCATTCGTACCGATGTTTGCCCTGGGGCTCCTCGGCGCCACCGTCTCCGGATGCTATACACAACTCGGCGCTGCCCCTGGCCAGGAGATTCAGACCGAAGTGGTTTCGGCTGAGAAGGTTCAACCGCGGATTGGCCTTACGGAAGACGGTTACGTAGACCCATACGCCGATCCTTACGCTGACGGCACCTACGACGAGTCTCTTGGGCAAACGAACGAGGACGGGTACTACACCGGCCAGCCTGTTCCGAACCAGGGCGCAGGATGGAATGCGGCGGCGCCCCAGACATACCGAGGCTATGAGAACTACGATGCGAACAGCGTCTCGGTCTCGCGCTATTACTACGACGACGAATCGATTTACTACTACGGGGATGATTACGAGGGCGATGGTTATTACGGCGGCTCCTCGTACGACGACGACTACTACGGCGATGGCTATTACGGCGGCTACTACGCCGATTACTATCGTTACGCGGACTACTACCCGTCCATCTACACGTACTACCGCCCCTACTCCATCTACCGCCCATATCGACGGTATTCGCGCTATCGCCGGCACGGCTACAGCAGTTGGAATCGCCCCTATTACGCCGTAGCGACGTACTACGACCCCTTCTATTACGGGGCCGCGTACTACAACCCCTGGTACTCGTGCTGGACACCGGGCTTCTCCATCTCACTCTGGTTTGGAACGGGTTATAGCCACTGGGGTGGTGGGTACCACTCGAGCTACTACGCCGGATACAACAACGGATACAACGGCGGCTATTACGATGCCTCCTATTACGGAGGCGGCCACTACTACAACAACCACCACTATTCAAACCGGTGGCGCCGTTACGGCCGCGAGTACCGTGATTACGACCATCGTGGCGACTACGACGGTGGCGACTACGACGGTGATCGCGGATCGGTCACTACAAACTGGGAGCGCGATCCCTTCCGGCCTGATCGTGACCGAGGCCTTGGTGTGATTTCGACGTCAGCGCCTTCGCGGCCGCCAATGACGGTGAACAGACCGCGCGACGGGCGAACCCTCAGTGAATCTCCGCGAAGAACCCCTACGCGCTCAGAGAGCCCCCAGCGCCTCACCAGGCGACCCGTCGCAGAAACGCCGCGGACCACCAGGCGGCCCGTTACAGAAACGCCGCGACGAAACACCAGGCAGCCCATCGCAGAGGTACCTCAACGTACCACCAGGCGACCCGTCGCAGAAACACCGCGACGTACCACCAGGCAGCCCGGCGCAGAGGCGCCTCAGCGTACCACCAGGCGGCCCGTTGCAGAAACGCCACGGACACCCACGCCACGGCCTCGCGGCAACGCCGAACGGTATGTCACTCAAGCGTCAAAGACACCCGCGCCACAACCTCGTGCCGACGCCGGACGGTATGTCACAGAAGTGCCGCGGACGCACACGCCACGGCCTCGCGGCACCTCCGGACGGACTGTTACCGAGTCTCCGCGATCAGACCGGCCGAGGACATCTGCCCCGCGACCACGTAGATCGGAGCAACAGCAAACCAGCCGACAGCAGCCAACACCGCGCCCCCAAACGCGCCCGAGCCGTCCGACTCCTCGACGTGAGCAAGTCCAGCGTTCGAGTTCGCAGTCTGAACAGCGCTCGTCTTCGCGCTCAGCGCCGCGCCCAAGCCAGTCTTCCCGGGCATCGCGCCCCGCGCCCCGGCGGCAACAATCAACCCGCTCTTCGAGTGGCAGCCGCTCATCGACGCGGTCATCGCGCTCTGGAGGCAACCGGTCGTCGTCGCGCTCATCGGGCTCGCGCCGTCGCGGTGGCAATTAGGAGTCACGCACTCCTTCTTTGCTGACGTGACTGAAGGCCCGCTGTCTACGGGTGGCGGGCCTTTGTTGTACCTCTTCCATCCGTACGCCATGCATCGTTTGCCTCTCTTGCTTGCTATCGCAGCACTTGCACTTCCTGCTTCTTCAGCCCAAACAGCCGACGACCTTTTCTTCTTTGGCCGCCGCAACCCTGCTGTCGGCGCACGCATGGCGGGGATGGGCGGGGCAGCCGTAGCCGGATTGGGCGACTGGAGCGCCTCCTTCGCTAACCCGGCAGGGCTTGGCTACCTCCGAAGCCGTCAGGGCGTCCTATCAGGCCACGGGTTTGTCCAGGGCACTAAATCGTATGGCCGAAGCTTTATCGCGGAGGCCGAAGGGTTCACATTGGGAACGGCCTCCATAGCTACACCCCTCCCGACCTCACGCGGAGCCTTGGCCGTGGGGATTGGGTACAACGAAACGGCTGTGTACACTCGGCATGGCAACGGAAACGGAGCCGACTTCGACCAGGCGGACGAAACAGGTTTTCAAGGGGAGCTGTCCGTAGCGGGTGCGATGGCGGTATCTCCGCGCGTTATGGTTGGGCTTTCTGTGAACGCACCCATCGGGCGGTATTCGTTCAGTGGAGGATTTCTTGGCCTCGACCTTGTTGGTGACCCATCTTTTGATGCTGATATGTACGGCGCCAACGTGCGCGCCGGAGTGTCCGTAGAGGCTACGCCATCCTTCCGAATCGGCCTCACCATAGAATCCCCCACCCTCTTGAACATCGACGAAACGGGCCCCGAGTTTGGGCGCAACGAGTACCGCATCGCAACGCCCTGGCGCATCGCGGCCGGTTTTCTGGCAAGGTCGCCGAGGGCATTTGTGTCGGCAGATGTTGAACTTGTCGATTGGTCGCAGGCGCGCTTCGTGACCGATAGCCCAAACTTCGACGCCGAAAACATCATTGCCGGCCGTTTCCTCAACCCCGTCCTGAATACGCGCATTGGCGGCGAGTTTCGGCTCGGATCTGTTGCGCTCCGTGCCGGCGCAGCCTTCCAACCCGACCCGCGCTTCGACAACTTCGAGCCCGAAGCCATCCGCCAGCACTACTCCGTTGGCGTGGGCGTCCGCGTTACGCAAAACGCCCGAATCGATGCCGCGTTCACCCACACGCGCCTCGCCGACGGTGCTCGTGGGGGCTTGTTCGACAACCAGGGCTATTTCCTCTGGGATGTCACTCACGCCTACCGCAACTCGCTTCAAATTGGGGTGGATATGCGATTCTAGTTGGCCTCGAGTGGGCCAGGGACGGATGTGTCTGTAGCGCGACACGTGGTTTGGTAAAGCGCGACACGTGGTTTGCGGACGGATTGAACCGGGCTTGAAG
>JADFLK010000108.1 GCA_022564455.1 Bacteroidota bacterium | reverse complement strand
CGTTGAGCGGCAGCATGCCGAAGGCGAGTGCGCTCAGGATGAGGGTGCGTAGGAAGCGTTTCATGGCTTTGGTGGTTTAGGTGAATCAGGGTGTAGATGAATTAGGGAGGGCATCAGTTCGCTGCAGCGACGATGTCGAAATGTGAGTGAGTGGGTGGAATTGGGATTATCGGGGAGCAGCACGAAGGTCAAACCGCACTACGATTTCGTCGTGGGATCGCACGAGCCCGAGCAATCTGCTCGGAGGTTCGATCCCGAAGTCGGTCATGCGAAGCCGATGAGAACCACGAACCCGGACTTGGCCGTTTGCCAGCCGTTGTCCTTGAACTGTAATTGCGATCCGCCGCGCTTCTCCAGCAAGCTCGAGTTCGCCGGTGGCGGATATGGATACCCACGCGCCGTCGCTGAACGCGCCGGAAGGCCAATCGGCGTGAAGAAGCGAGAAGCTGATAGCCGGATGGGCGTCAGCCTTCAAGGCATCGGTAAAGTCGGCGTTCATCTGCCGCGGTCCACAGTTGAATGAACGAACGGGAACAGCGACATTCACTCGAACGAAACCCCGGTTGTTTTCCTCGAGCTGGCCTAACCCGACAACCCGGTCCGAAATACACTGATAGCTGCCAACGGATGACGTACCGTCGATCCAGAGTCTGCTTTCGGGCAGTGCTTCGTACAGCACTGTATCGAAGCTGGCGCCACCGAAGAGAATGGCAATGATGAGAATCGAACTTCGAGCGAGCTTGTTCATCATCGTAGAGGAATGAAAGGAATGAGTGAGCGTCAGTCGCGTAGCACAGTGGTTGCGACTTATGGCTGAACGGTGACGTCAAATCCGACGATCACATCGTCTCGCGTCCTTATCGTGCCAAACATGGCCGTTGGAGGCTCCACACCGAATTGGCTCATTGCGAAGGGGATGCTGCCGGTGATCTGGAAGCGGCCGTCGCTCAATGCTCGACCCGTTGCCGAGATATTCATCGTCCGGGTGACTCCGGCAATACTCAGGCGGCCTGATGCCCGGATCGCAAATAGCCCGTTGTTCACGGATCCTACCTGCGCACTGGAAAGCGAGAAGCTGATGTTGGGTGCAGCCGCAAGCGCATCGCGGAGCTTCCCGTTCATGGTCGAGTTATCACAATCGAGGCTGGCAACTGGAATGGTGACCGTTACGCCGCTTATTGCGGTTAGCCGCCCGGTGCCGGGCTCTGCCGCAACGTTGCCATTGATCTGCCCAGCATCGCACGACCAATCATGGAGAGTTGATGTGCCCTCAACCCAGACACGGCTTCCACTTGCAAAGGTGTACTGATTCGGAGTCACGTTCCAGCCTGCTACTACCAGAGCGGCCACGGCGAGCACGAGAAAGAAAGGGTGCTTTTTCATTGTCTTACAGGTTGATGGGAGGAATCGACCCAAATGCGCACGCTTGATTAGCCATGCACTTGTTTTGGGGTGCAAAAAATGATACGCGACTGCCCTCAATTCCCTCGACGGGCCACGCCCCCTCACACCGTAGGCTAATTGCGGCTTGCCACGTACCCATATCCCTCAAGCCGCGGAAGGGTATTTCCCCACAGAGTGACAGGCTCTGTCATCGTGAACCCTATGCTGATGGTACACCCTTCCCAACCACGGTGAACACGGTAATTCCCTTCCCGTGCCAATGCGTATGTTGAATACCTCTGCGAAGACGACCTCACTATCTCATGTCCACGTTCCGCTCGGTTTTCATCGCGGTGATTCTTGCGACGGCCCTCATCGTAGCGGCCCTGCTAATCAACCGCGAGCGCCCGGCCCTCGACACGGAACGACCGGAAGCCGACATGGTGGCGGCCACGGGACGATGCGCGACGTGCCATCGAGAAGAGACGCCCGCCATTGTTGTCGAATACGAGGCGAGTCGACACGCCTCGGTAGGAACGTCCTGCCTCGATTGTCATGGCTTGCAGGACGGACAGGAAAGCCTCGACCATCGCGGCTTCACGATTTCGGCCTCAGTCACCGCGCTCAATTGCCAGCAGTGCCACGCCTCGCAGTACGACGAGTTTCTTCGAAGCCGACACGCGGCTCCGGCCTTCGCCGCCGTCGAGGGTGCTGAGCCCTTCACGAAAGAGCAGGTTGCATTCTCGGAACGCTACCACCCGGGTGCTGTGGACCGCCCACCAAATACGCTCGCCCGACTGGAAGGGGCGTCGGCTATCGCTTCAGGCTGTGTATCGTGCCACAAGATCGGCCAGCCTAACACCGATGGTTCCATCGGCACGTGCACGTCCTGCCATTCGCGCCACCTCGCTTCGGTGGAACTCGCAAGGCTTCCGACGACGTGCGGGCAATGCCACATGGGGCCGGACCACTCGCAGATCGAGATCTACGAGGAATCCACCCATGGCGTCCTGTTCAACGCCCAGCGCGATGAGATGAATCTGGGCGCCGACCCGCGCCTGCTCACGGTTGCGGACATGCCCGTCCCTACCTGCGCCACGTGCCATATGAGCGGCCTTGGCGGAGTGGGCGTCACTCACGACACCTCGGAACGACTCTCCTACTGGCTCTTCGCTGCCGTCTCCGAACGACGACCGACCTACGTGCAAGCCCAGGACAACATGAAAGCGGTCTGTGGCAACTGCCACACCTCGAACCACACTGACGCTTTCTACGAGGAGGCTGAAGCCGTCGTTGAATCAACCAACGAACGCGTCTTGGAAGCCAAGGACATCATGGATGGCCTCTATGAGGCAGACCTGCTCACTCCCGCGCCATTCGACGAGCCTATTGAGTTCACGTATTTCGACTACTGGCACTACTGGGGCCGGACGGCGAAACACGGTGCGTTCATGGGCGGGGCCGACTTTGTACAGTGGCACGGCAACTACCAACTCCTGGCGCAACTCGTCGAATTGAGAGCTCTCGCTGAAGAACTCCGCACCCGCCATGCTAGCCCTACAGAGTGACCGAAGGTTTCTCGTGGAGCTATTCGCTGTCGCCAACCTCGCCTTCCTCACACTCGATATCTATCTCGCGCACTCGGTCAACGAGTTTCGGCATGCTGCCGAGTGGATCCCGATCGTGTTCACTACAGTTGGCACGATCACCCTAGGTACTGGCCTGATCCAGACCCTCCGTGCCCGAGGAGAGGCATCGCACATCGGTTTGGAGTCGGGTTCGGCGTACTGGATCGGGCTTCTTGTCGGCGGACTCGCGATTGTGGTTGGGGTGGTCGGGTTGATTTATCACCTGAATGGTCAGTTCTTCCAGTACCAGACACTCCAGGTGCTCGTCTATTCGGCCCCGTTCGTGGCCCCCCTTGCCTTCACTGGAGTCGGGCTCCTTCTGCTCCTTAACCGACTTGTACCATTCGAGTCTCGTGAATGGGGGCAGTGGGTGACGTTCCTCGCCCTTGCCGGCTTCGTGGGCAACTTCGGGCTCGCTCTCGTCGACCACGCGCAGAACGGGTTTTTCCACGTCGCAGAGTGGGTCCCTGTGGTGAGTGCGGCAGTGGCGATTGGCTACCTCACCATGGCCATCGGCTGGCCGAAGAACCGACGCTACCTCCGCATCGGCGTTTTCGTGCTGGGGCTTCAGATCGTCGTAGGGATGCTCGGGTTTGTGCTCCACCTGTTGCCTAGTGTCACAGAAGCGGCCACTGGGCCCCTGCGAGATCGCATTGTCTACGGAGCACCGGTTTTTGCGCCGCTCCTCTTCTCTAACCTTGCGTTGCTGGCCGGAATTGGCCTGTGGGATCTCACGATCAAAGCTCCCGCTGCGTTGACGGAGGGCGGTGCCTCGCACTCATGAAGATTTTAGCGATCCGTAAGTGCGACCAGAACCGGGCAGTCATAGATCCTTGGACGGCCGTGCATCCGTCGAAGGGGCTGGCACTTGGCCTCATGAATGTTCCCCTGCGATGGGCGCTCACTGCCGTTATCGCATATGAGCTTTTCGAGCAAGTGTTCGAACGTTACGAGAGTGGTCAAAAGCTCTTTAAAACATCCGGGCCAGAGGTGCAGCCGAATGCGCTCATGGATACGGTCGTTTTCGTTGCGGGCCGCCCCTTCCTGCCACTCCTTTTCGTTTTCGTAGGCCGTGTTTTCTCCCACGAAGTTTAAGCGGGCGTTTTTATCGCCGTGATTGCTCCGAAATGCGGATCTAAAGGAACTCAACCACCTCGTACGTCCCGTCCTCGCGAACAACTTCGATGCTGTCGAGGCGGCCGTTCGTTTCATCAACGTAGATGACTTTGGGGTGGACAATCATGTGGTCGATGCCGGTTACAAACACATCCAACCGGTCATCTTTAGGGTCGTAGGTGAGCCCCTGAAGCGGCAGCCACTTTGTTTGGGGCTGGGCTCCTATCTCAGGCGAGAACACGCGGATCTCGGCATAGTCGACTCGACCAGCATCGTCTTTTGCCTTTGAGAAGGCATCGAAGTAGTCGTTCCAGTCTGCGGGGGGAAGTTGGCGGATAGCCATGAGAGCAGGGTTTGGGTTACCGGACGGGACAGGTACTCTTCCCGAGGAGACGATAGATGGGGCAGAATCCGAAGAAGCCGGTGCCGATGAGAATACGTCCCGCGAGGCCTGCTACGGTGGCCCACAGGCCGCTCAGGGAGAAGACGGCCAGCGTCAGCAGCACGAGGCCGAGGCCTGGATTTGTCTAAAAGCAGCCTGTCATCGGATTTGTCGTTCGAATGGACGGTGTTGTTCGAATGGACGGTGTTGCCGGTGAATCAGAGAATTTCGGGCTGTTTCTTCTAGGCCGGGAAGCCCACGGAAACGCTTGCCCGGCTTTCGGCCAACCAACCTCTGAGGCTCTACGTTTGAAATTGCCTCTTCGTCTCCTTCGGAGCGATCTAATAGGCGGTCAATTTCACGATGGGGCCTGAAGTCCGTGAAGGGACGAAATCGAACAAGTTGGTTCATGATCTTGGGGGTTTGAGGAACAGGTTTCGTAGTGCGTCTGGGGCCGCTTGGGGGCGCTTCCAACACGCTTCACTAAGGTGCCCAAATCGAGTCGTCAGCCCTGCCGGAGAACGTCTCGTTACCCTACCCTCCTATTCCTGAGCAGCAGGTAGGGACATCCCCTACGAGGGACGTCGATGATCCGCCGACTCTTCGTCGGTCACGAACCGCCGGATGCCCTGATGGCCGTGCGTGCCCGCCACAATCACGTCGATGCCGTGCGTCTTGGCATAGTGCGGGATTATGGCGCTGCACGCTCGCCATGCTCTTCGACGTCCAGATGGCACCGGCTAATCCGTTCCGGCCGAACCGTTGGCGGCCGTCGGAAGGTGGAGCTGTTCGGCGATCTCGTCGGAGGTGATTCGCAGTTCTCCGAGGCGGTCTGCCAGCGTCACGTCCGAATCGTTCAGACCGAAGAGGCCAAGCACGAGGCTTTTCATAATGCGGATGGATCGATCGGGGCGACCGATGTTGAGTTTTGTGTGGTTGGATGACGTTGCCATGAGAGTTCCTCCATTTGTGTTGATGAGTGCTACGCAGCCAAACTCCGACAACAGGCGTGGCGCTACTGCCGGAAGAATGCTGACCAGTACGTCGGATAAAGCGCCCAATGCGAGCGGGGCAATTCCCTACAGGCCCATTCACCTCTCAGAGGGGAAGCCCTAGCGCGATCACGCGTGCTCCGCAATGGCCCTCTCCCTGCTCGATCCAACCCTTCTTTCGGCAGGCGTTGAACTGCTCTGCCGCTCACACTAGCCGAACCGCGTCACCACGCATCGAACATGGCGAGGAGGATAATCAGGCCGACGAGGACTACCGAAAGGATCATCGCCATGCCGAGACTGCCTGCCTCAACGCGGCTTGGGATGGTGTCATCTCGCTCTACCCACGGTATGAGATCAAGTCGGGCCTCCTTCTCCACCTGCTCGCGGGTCGCCTGTTTACGCGCCTCCAGTTCCTCGGCCTCGCGACGCGCCCGGAAGGCATCCACGGCTGCGTCCGAACCGGAATAGAACCGTCCGTAGGGGCTCCAGCGGGTTGGGCCGTCCGGCGTCTCCGCTTGCACGCGCCAGAATCGAGGGGTGTCGGAGGGTGGCAACGTGTCGTGCAACGCCACGCTCGTGCTGACGCCTGTCTCTATTTCGAGCACATCCCGCACAAACTGACGATCCGGGGCCACTTGCAAGCGGTACCCGGTGGCGTCGGGGATGCCCTTCCAGACAAACGTGACAGCGGTGCCATCCACCACGGCGCCGCTGAGCGGCGAGGAAGGATGCGGGGGAGGAAACTCGCTCGGGCGAGCAGATGGAGCCGAGCCGGCAGAGGTCATGAGTCTGGAGATTGATCGTTATTGCAAGGCTCACCTGCCGATCGTCGTAGGGGGAGCCATGCGGCGCTACGCCTCGCTCGGAAACGCCACGCCGCTCCGAACGCCTGGACATCTGCACACGGCCTCGACGGCCGCACTCAGAACCTCGCGGTCGGCCACCTCTACGCTGGCGACGGCATCCTTTGCACTCACGTCCAGTGACGTGATAACCACCCCGGAATGCCGCAGCGCGTGCAGCGCTACTGACGTGTTGGCTTCGGGTTCAAACTCAATAGCGAGCAGGGCAGTCATACTGGGCGGGGTTATTCAACCCGCCCAGTATCGGCTATTGTGAAGGTCCTCGGTAGGAGGAGGCACCCTAAGCGCTTGCGGGGCATTCCTCTACAAACTCGGCAATAGCCCGTTCACCCCGAGCCCTCGCCCTCCACCCAGCGCACGGCGTGTTGCATCAGTTCGGTGCCGCTTTCGAGGTTCAGCTTCGTCTTGATGCGCGCCCGGTAGCTCTCCACGGTCTTCACGGAGAGGTGCATCCGCTCGGCGATCTCGCGCGTCGGGCGGCCGCGGCCGGTCATCTCGAAGACCTCGAGCTCGCGGTCGCTCAGCACCTCCAGTGGCGACTGCATTGGAGATTTCGTACCAGCAGCGGCGCCAAAGAGCATCTTGTCCTTCAGCATCTCGCTGAGGTAAATCCCCCCCTTCAGCACCTGCCGGACGGCCTGAACGATCTCCTCGTCGGCTTGCAGCTTGGAGACGTACCCCTTCGCCCCGGCGCGGATGGCGCGTTCGGCGTAGAGGGATTCGTCGTGGCGCGAGACCACCAGCGTAACGACGTCCGGCTTGCGCGGGAGCAGATGCTTAATGAGCTACAGC
>JADFLK010000107.1 GCA_022564455.1 Bacteroidota bacterium | reverse complement strand
GATTTTCGATTTTGGAAGAACGTCCACTCACCCCTGTCCCCTGACCCCGTTCTCCGTTCTCTGCCCTCTGTCTTCTCGTCTTCAGAACTCCAATCTCAGTCCTTCTTTCCCCTTATTCCCTCTTGCTTCCATTCCCTCCTTCCGCTCGCAGTTCTCCCGGCGGCAGTGGCCGTACATATTCAGGGCGTGCTGCGCGATCTCGAAGCCGTAGATCTCGGCTACGGTATCCTGAATGCTCTGCAGGCGCGGATCGCAGAACTCAAAGATTTCCCCACAGTCGATGCACAGCAGGTGGTCGTGCTGCCAGTAGGCGAACGAGCGCTCGTAACGTGCTTGCGTTTTCCCGAACTGATGCTTCACGACGAGGTCGCACTCAATGAGCAGCTCCAGCGTGTTGTACACCGTTGCCCGGCTTACGCTTGCACCGTCTTCTTTGAGGCGGGCGTAGAGCGCATCCGCGTCGAGGTGCTCGCCCGAGGTGTACAGTGCGTCCAGCACGGCAAAGCGCTCGGAGGTTCGCCGCTGTCCACGCGCCTTGAGGAAGTCGGCAAAGAGCCTGTGGACTTCGTCGAGCTGTGTTTGCGGGACGGGCATCGGGGAAGGCGGAATGTTGAAGGATGGATGGTGAACGGTGGAAGTTGGTTGAGGTTGCCGTGCTGGAGAGACGAAATCATGTCTCCTCGCCCTCTCTTCCCATTCCCCCCTCACTAAGCATCAGGCGTTCCAGGTCCTCAACGATTTGCTTGTGCAGAGTATCCACCGGCAGCGTTCCATCCAGCACGAGAACACGCGCCGGCTCGCGCTCTGCGAGGTGGAGGTAGGCGGCTCGGACTCGCTCGAAGAAGTTTTCCCCACCCGACTCCATCCGGTCGGCTTCGTCCTCGTTTCTTCCCGAGCGCCGCCCGGAGGCGACCGCCACCGAGACGTCGATGAGGTACGTCCGATCCGGCGTCAGCCCCTCCGTCACGTGCTGATGGAAATCGTGGAGCCACGCCGGGTCGGCCAGGCCGCGCCCAGCGCCCTGATAGGCCGTCGTGGAATCGTAGAAGCGATCGCAGATGACCACCACCCCTGCTTTTAGGGCAGGTTGAATGGTCTCCCGAACGAGTTGCGCACGCGCTGCCGAGAAGAGAAGCAGTTCCGCAAACGGCGAGATTTCGACGTCGTGTGAGAGAAGCAGCGACCGGATGCGCTCGGCCAGCGGCGGGCCTCCGGGCTCGCGAACGAGGCGAACGCTACGGCCATCGCCACGCAGATGCTCCTCCAGCATCCGAGCCTGCGTGCTCTTCCCGCTGCCGTCGATGCCTTCGAAGGTGATGAGCAAAGCGTACTGCTCGTTAACGAGTTGGAAAAAAAGATGTGCTCCGAGGATGTGCACCAAGAACGAAACGGGCCGGCTTCGATTGAATCAACGCGCAATACGTGATTCCGGCTGCCGTTCAAAGGAACATCCGGCGGCCTGCTCGTACCAACGTGTTCGCTACCATTTCGGAGCGCCTTGAAAGAAGGCAGCAGTTCTCTGTTGCATCACATTTCTGGGCCGTGTATAATACATACCAGACGAGTGACTCGGCCGGAGCCGTTTCAGTGCGCCCGAGACGCTTTCACACCTATCTGCGCATCCAGAGCATGTTCGATTTCGAGTTCGACGATCTCGAAGACCCTGCAAGTGAAGACGAATTGCGCGATCTCGTAGACGCCTACGAGCGCAGCCTCCACAAAGACGCCGACGCCTACTTCGATTCGGAAGCGCTGGAACACATTGCAACGTACTATTTCGAGTCGGGCAGGCTGGTGGATGCCCTCCATGTGGTAGATCGGTCGTTAGCCACGCAGCCCTACTCGTCGGATCCGTGGCTGCGACGCGGTATCCTCCTGAATCATCTGGACCGGCACGACGAGGCGCTGGTGGCCTATGACCGCGCTCTTAGCCTCAACCCGGCCGACTCGGAGACCATCGTCAACCGGGGTATCACGCTCGATACACTTGGCCGTGTGGAAGATGCGCTTGAGGCGTACGACATGGCACTCAGTTTCTCACCCGGCCATGCGGATGCGCTCTTCAACAAGGGCATTGCGCTGGAAAAGATGGAGCGCCACGAGGACGCGCTTGAAGTGCTTCATCAGTGCGCGGAGCTGGACCCCGAGCATCCCGAAGTCTGGTACGAACTCGGCTTCGCCTACGATCAACTCGAGCGGCTTGAGGACTCCGTGAGTTCTTACGACCGCCAAATAGAGGTGGACCCCTACGCGCAGAACGCATGGTACAACAAGGGCATTGTACTGAACCGCCTTGGGAAATTCGAAGAGGCTGTCAGTTCGTACGATTTCGCCACGGCCATCTGCGATGACTTCGCTTCCGCCTGGTACAACCGGGGCAATGCCCTTGCAAACCTCGGCCGTACACACGAGGCCATCGATAGTTACCGGCAGGTGCTTGAGTTCGAGACCGGCGACGCGGCTACTTTCTACAACCTTGGTATTGCCTACGAGGAGTTGGAGGACTACCCGACGGCCGTTTCGTACCTGCTACGCGCCGTGAAAGACGACCCGGAGTACGCGGAAGCGTGGTACAGCCTCGGCTGTTGCTACGACGCAACAGGCCGCGACGGCGATGCGCTGGGAGCCTTTGCCAAGGCCATTGAACTTCAGCCCGAAACCGGCGAGTACTGGCATGCCCGCGCGGACGCGGAGTACAACGCCGGACGCCTTGCCGAAGCGCTGCGCTCCTACGCCCACGTCGTTCATCTGGATGCGGAGAATGCGGAAGCCTGGCTCGACCTGGCCGAGACGAGGCTGGAGTCCGGACTTGCTGGCGAGGCTCTGGAAGCCTATAGCCAGGTGCTCCGCCTCAAGCCCACGGCCAGCGAAGTCCACCTTCGCCGGGCACAGGTGCTCGCGTCGGTTGGCCAGCGAGAATCGGCTGAGCGTGCGCTGGATAGGGCCTGCGAACTGGAACCGATTCGCTCCGAGGAGTTCCGCCGCGCCTACGGCGAGGTTTGGAGTATTGCCCACTCCGGCGGCCACCAGGGCGGTGAGAAACGGCATTGAGTGCGGGAACAAGGGAGCGAGTAGACGAGCCGTCGCATCTTGCCTTCCTTTTCGGGGATCCCGTAGCCCACTCACTTTCCCCGGTCATCCACAACGCAGCCTTTAGCGCGCTCGGATTGGATGCGGAATATCGGGCGATGAAGATCTCACCGGGTGATTTGCCCGAAGCCGTGAGCAGCCTGCGCTCGGAGGGTGTGCTCGGTGCGAACATTACGATCCCACATAAGGAGGCCGCCACGGCGCTGGTGGATGATCTCACGCCGCGCGCGAAGACCATTGGGGCAGTGAATACGATTGGGGTGAAGGAGGATGGGCGACTCCTCGGCGACAACACGGATGTAGCGGGGTTTCTAGCACCGATCGGTTCGCACATGGAAAGCATTAGCGGCGGTTCCGCCGTCATCTTTGGAGCCGGCGGAGCCGCCCGTGCGGTCTGCTACGCATTACTGACAACGATGAGGCCGAGTCGCTTGACTATCGTGGCCCGGCGGATAGGACAGGCCGAACAACTCATCGCCGATCTGGCAATGGCGGACGGCTCGGGTGTGCTCTGCTCTACTTTCTTTGATGAAGCCGGGCGTACTGTTCGAGATAGCCGGCTCATCGTCAACGCTACGCCCGTTGGGATGCACCCGGCCGATGCGGTTTCGCCCTGGCCTGCTTTCTCTGATTTCCACGATGGCCAGGTTGTGTACGATCTGGTTTATGCGCCGGCCCAAAATGACAAGCAGACGCGGCTTCTCCGTGAAGCTGCGGATCAGGGCGCTTTGGCCATTGGCGGGATGGCCATGCTGATCGCGCAGGCAGCGGCCTCGTTCAAACTCTGGACGGGCCGCGAGATGCCGCTGGATGCCGTGCGCAAAGCATTGAGTTCTACCTTTTAGCCGAATCCAACTGTCGCCGTTCAGATGATCCGGCCAGCCATTTTCGACGACATACCTGATGTGGCAGCCGGGTTTACTACCCGCTCGTTCGCCGGAGCGGAGGAAGATGTACGTGCAGTCCGCCGAAAGCTTGCCGGGCAATTCGGTTTCAGCGCGTTGGCTTCGGCCGATCAGGTGCATGGGAACAACGTCGCCGTAGTTCGCGGGCCAGGACACATCTCTGCATGTGACGGGCTTGTCACGGACCACTCGGGCCTGTTGCTTACGATCGTTTCCGCAGATTGCGCGCTCGTACTTCTGGCAGATCCTGATGCAGGGGTTGTTGGAGCGTGCCATGCTGGGTGGAGGGGCGCCGTTGCGGGTGTGACGGCCAATACGATTGCCGAGATGACCTCGTTGGGAGCTGTTCCCCGACGTATCCATGCATACGTTTCTCCCTGCATCTCAGCCGAGGCCTTCGAGGTGGACGAGGAGGTGGCTGAGCAATTCGCCGACGATGTTGTGATTCGCAATTCCGCATGGCCCCGGCCGCACGTGGACCTGAAGGCTGAACTCCTTCAACAACTCCGAACGGCTGGTGTAGCCGAGGCAAATATCCAGGTAGACGCAGCCTGCACTGCTTCCGACACGAAACGTTTCTACTCGTACCGCGCGGAAGGCGGAACGGCCGGGCGAATGATCGGCTTCATCGGGCAGTACTAGATTGGATACATCCCCCGAAGGCTACACAACATGAACCCTGCCTCCCCTACCCGTCTGCTGCCGGTTCTTCTGTTGATGACCGCCACTCTCTGTACGGCACAGAAACCAACCGAGCAGACTCGGCAGCCACAAAGGAGCATTCGTGCTCAAATTGCACCCGATTCCATAAGCCGACGGGTGTCGCAGCCGGTCCGCCCGCCCACGCCCCCAAGGCCGACACCCCGGCAACCCACGCCGCGATACAAAGGCATTGCCTACCAGGATACCGTGGCCATGCTCATCGTCCTCGTTCGCTTCCAGGACGACAACTGGGGAGACTGCGAACGATGGTGGTGCCATCTGAAACAGTGGCCGCATCTGGACCTCTTCGGAACGGGCGACGCCATACCTCGAACCCAGCTTCCGGAATGGGCGCCAACGCTGCTCGAAACCAATCCGGACCATGTTAATTCGGATCATCTCTCTCCAGCCGATTCGTCGCTTTCGGCCTATTTCTTCTGGCAGTCCAGAGCCGGAACGGGTGGCCCACACATCCTCTACGGCGATGTCTGGCCGGAAGTCTACGTGACCGATCTGCCGAACAGGGCCTACTACAATCGGCGCGACAGCAGCGGAGTCAGTATTCGGCAGGCCGGCGGCTTTGGCTATCTCACGAAGGAAATGCTGGACAACCTGGTAGATGAAGGCCTTGACCTCGGCCGATACGACCACAACCGGGACGGAGTGGTCGATCATATTATGATGCTCATCCGCCGCGACAGCCTTTATTCCGGAGAAGGATGGGCGATTCTCTCCGGCTACTACAACGCGGGAGGAATGCCGGATCGGGACAACGACCACCGCCCGGATTCGCTTCGATACTGGAGCCCCGAGCGCGGCGACAGCGTTCGTGTGGACTGGGCGCATTCGGGTTCGCAAAACTTCACCAATAAAGCGGGGCACGGTCTGCTCGTGCATGAATACGGGCACCGGTTGATGGATATGCCCGGGCACTATCCTATGATCCGGTTCGAGGGGAACGTGCCCGGAACCAAGCCCATGTGCGGATACGCGCGCATGTGCGGTGGGCCGGCGACGAACGACGGTTCAGCCACTACACTCTCGGTACACGACCGAAGGCGGATGGGCTGGATCGTCTCGCAGGTTCTGGATTCTTCTACCGGCGACCGCGAAGGCGTTTTGCTGCACGATTTGTACACCTCGGGGGAGGCGGTGCTTATACCGCTTGGGCCGGGCGCAGCCGGCGACACCCTTACCCTTGCCAATCGCCATCGAATCAGCTTTTTCGATCAGGAACGCGCGCTGCCAAGCCTGCACCCCGACTACGACTATGTCTATCGAGGACTGGCCACCAGCGGCCTTCATGTTTCGGTAAGCCTCGGCGATCCCAGAGGACGGTACAGTAGCTATCGGTATGGCCTTCTTCCTGCGGATGGTGCGTTTGACCGATTGAACAGATGCACCGGTTCGCATCCCAATTGTCCGGGCCCGCACACCCACGATGGGGACCTGTTCGGCCCGCTGTGGAAGGCGCAGCTAACACCGTGGACGCGGCCCAATTCGAGCGGATACCGGCGTTCGGATCTCATCGAAGAGGGCGCCGAGCCGCAGTGGTTTGCCATCGACAGAATCCGCTACGTGCCCAACGATCCGGATTCCACCATGCTCTTCGACTTTGTGGCCGATGCGCGGCAGCGGCCTCAGTTCCTCGCCGAGGGCAACCCGTGGCCTGTTTTCCGGGAGGACTCGTGGATGGGGCCCGAATCCACCGGCCTCGTGTTTCAGGATGAGGTGCTCGTTGAGCGGGGCGCCACCTTGTATATCGGCGCGGACGATGTGCTGTCGGACAGCCTGGCCGGCCGCCACGCTTCGCTCGGAGCGCTCCGGATAACGTTTGAAAGAGGGCTCCGGATGGAAGACGGCGCTCGGCTGATTGTTGGACCGGAAGCGGAGGTCGTAGTTGATCGGGGTGTTCTTGGAGGCGCCGGCGCCGAGTTCGTGGTGGAGCCGGGCGCATCCGTCGTGCTTGGGCGCGCTGTTCGCTTCGAAGGCCGCAGGCTCCTTGGCGAACCTGAACGGGCTCTTGTGGAGCGTTTTCAGCGGCGATAGAAGCCACTTTACTCCGGCCTGAGACGCGTGGCAACTCTTTTACATGGCTCGTCGCAAAGCACGCCAGGAGTTTGTCGGATTCAGTAATGATGGATGGTGTGGCTGACGAGGATACGCACAAGCCGGCGGCGGCAATTAGTGCATAAGTACTAGTCCGCCCATGACTCCAGTACCGGTGCATCTGGTATCTGTGGCTCGACCGCACGCGCCGCCTGTGTCCTTCATTTACGGGTAGCGCTGCGGCACGCTACGCAGCCGTGCCCGCCGGTAAAGGCGTGTGCATTCACAATCCTACCACCAACCCCCAAGTAGGACCGTCAACAGACGTTTCACTTTTCTTTTTCCACTTCTTTTTGCACTGTGCTTCGCCTCCTCGGCCAACGCGCAGTACAGCGACCTATGCAGCCATCTGGCTTCGGAGGTGGCGGTCGTTCTCCAGGACGAGGACGACGTGATCCGCGTCACCATCTATTACGCCGACCCCGCGGTGAT
>JADFLK010000106.1 GCA_022564455.1 Bacteroidota bacterium | reverse complement strand
CAGTGGACATCAGGCTGCGCCTCGACGCCAATCGGGCGTGGTCGTTTGAAGAGGCGCTGAGATTTGCTGCGAGTATCGACCCCAAAGCCATCGAGTATCTCGAAGAGCCTTTAGCCGAGCCGAGTGGGCTTGGGAAACTCGTGGAGGCAACCGGGCTGCCCCTCGCGCTCGATGAGTCGCTGGTCGGGCTGCGGCCGGATGGCCTCGCCGAGCATCACTACGCGCAGGCCATTGTATTAAAACCATCGGTTGGGGGAGGATTGTACTGGGCTGCCCGGATGGCTGAGAGGGCTCGCGAGTTGGGTATGGTGCCTGTAGTGAGCAACGCATTTGAAAGCGGTGTGGGTCTTCGTGCACACGTTGCATTAGCGGCAGCCCTGGCGCCTGCACCAGCCGGACTCAGCACCTATCGTCGTTTTGCAGAAGATGTATTTCCTGAACGCCTATCAATGGACGGGCCTTCCGTTGATGTGGCTGAAGTCCTCGCCCCGCGGACGCCGGATCTGCACAAACTCGAGCGGATTCCATGAGCGCCGAGACCATCCTGTGCCCTGTTCGAGTGAATGCAGAAAGTAGGCCTGAAGTACCTGCGCTCATCACGGCGGAAAGGACGTGGAACTGGGCAGAACTGGATGAACGGGTTAGCAGCACCGCTGCGTGCCTCAACGAAATGGCGCCACCCGGTTCTCGTATCGCCGTTCAGATGCCGAATAGCCCAGAACTGGTCGCGTTGATTCTCGCGGCGCTGAGGACGGGCCACGTATTGGCCTTGATCTCGACTCGCCTGCCCGTAAAAGCTGCCAAGGAGCACATCGAGGCCATCTGCGCTGTCGAGGTGGAAGGGGATGACCGCAGACCGCAGATCGCAGACCGCGAAGACCAGGCAATGGAGGGACAACCGCCCTCCGTCCTGCACCCTCACCCCGTCAAGCCCATCCCCCTGGCTCGCCTCGCCACTATTACCTACACCAGCGGAACGACGGGGACACCCAAAGCCGCCTTGCACACAGTGGGCAACCACATCTGGAGTGCGCGGGGGCTCACGGAGGCTATCCCCCTGGAACCAAATGATCGATGGCTGCTGAACCTTCCCCTCTACCACGTAGGCGGATTGGCCATCGTGTATCGATGTGCTCTGGCCGGAGCCGCCGTCGTTCTTCCTGCCCCTGAGATGTGCACCGGTGAGGCTATCAAGGCCCTCGGTGTCACGCATACCTCGCTCGTGGCCACCCAACTCTACCGGCTGCTGCGGGAGGGCCTCATCCTGAACACGCTGAAAGTAGTACTCCTCGGGGGCAGCGCTTTCTCGCCAGGTTTGCTTACTGATGCTTCGGAGCGGGGTCTTCCGATCCGCTCCTCGTACGGGCTGACGGAGATGGCCTCGACGGTCACGATGACGTGTGGGGGCGCATCGCGGTGCGACCTTGAAACGTCGGGCCGTCCGCTACTGCATCGCGATCTGGCCATCCGTGACGGAGAAATACAGGTGCGGGGACGTACGCTGTTCACGGGTTACCTGGAAGGGGGAGAACTCATCCAACCATTCGATGACCAGGGCTGGTTTGCCACCGGTGACCTCGGGTATGTGGATGGAGCCGGTTGCCTCCACGTGACAGGGAGGAAGGACAACCAGTTCATTTCGGGAGGGGAGAATATCCAGCCCGAAGAGATCGAGGCGGCGCTGAACGCACTATCTGGTGTGGTCCAGGCTGTCGTCGTGCCTGTAGCTGACGACGAGTTCGGGCAGCGGCCGGTAGCGTTTGTGCAAATGGAGGGCACGCTCGATTCTCAGGCCTTATACACTTCGCTGGAGGCTACTCTACCCCGGTTCAAGCTGCCGGTGGCCATTTACCCGTGGCCCACTCATAGGGGTGTGAAACCAAGCCGAATGGCCCTTATGCGAGAAGCTGAGCAACTTCAAGCCAGGTAAAGGCGGCCCATTTCAGGATCTCCTTTCAAGCGGAGGCGGGATGGAGTTTACAGCAACCGGTCCCGAAAGTCCTCAATGTCGGCGCTGTCGCGGAGGTTTTGTAGCCACTGCTGCAGCACCTGCTGCCGTTTGCGATTGAGAAGCTGTGTGCGGATCTGCTCGCGCGCCTCGTCTGTCAATTCGGCAAGGTCACCGCCGGTGAAAGCGGTGGTACGGACAATGAAAGCAGCGCCATTTCCAGCGACTGCCTCGGATGTTGCGCCCGGTTGTAAGCCGAATGCGGTGCCTACTACTCTCGGTTCGCGCCCCACTCCCGGAATCACCGGCGCGTTGAGGGCAGCGTTCTCAAGCGTCTGAACACTTTGCCCGACAACTGATGCCACCGCCAAAAGATCGCCACCCGAACTCTGGATAGCCTCCTCAAGGCGTGCAAGTTGGATCTCCTTTTTCTTTTCCAGCAACACCCGTGGTTCAATTTCCTCTTTGACTTCATCGAACGGGCGGAAGCCTTCCGGCGTTATGTCCGTCACGTGGAAGACGACGAATGATGTGGTCGCATCCAACGGGTCCGAGATGTCGCCTGTCGCCGAGCGCCGGATCCATCGGAGGGCGTCGCGGCCGATCTGGAGGCCTGGAATAGCCTGTTGCTCCTCGGTCACGTTGGCCGTCTGCACCTGAAAGCCTCGTCGACTAGCCTCGTCGGCAAAGCCGCTTCCTTCGCTCTCGGCGTAGTAGCGGAGGTCTTCAGCTTCTTCAAGCAAACGTTCCACGGAACTAGGAACGGGTAGCGAAAGCTGAACGAGTTCTACTTCCTGCGTGGCGCGCTGCTCGACCAGTATCAGATGGTGGCCAAACTGTGTTTCTATGGGGCCGACCACCGTGCCTATCGGGGCCGAGAAGGCAGCATCCTCAAACGCCTGTACCATGCGGCCCGCGCCGAACCAGCCAAGGTCGCCGCCCTGTTCCCTGTTGCTTTCGTCAGTCGAGTACTGTACGGCGGCGACTTCAAAAGTGAAATCGCCTTGTTGGAGGCGTGTTTTTACTCGCTGCGCAACGTCGAGACGGGTAGTGGCAAACAGGATATGACGAGCCCGCACGGACGGGCTTTCCGCTGCACGAACATCAGTAATACGGGCCAATACGCCTTCGTCGCCGGCAATCACCGGGCCCACTACCCGGCCGATGGTCAAGTCGCTGTAAATGGCTTCAGATAAATCGGGGGCCATATCGGCGGCGGGCACGAAAGCGGCTTCTCCTTCACCATACGCGCTGGCCACGACAAAGGCTGCAGGATCCTCGGCGGTCTCAAAGTCCGCTTTCAACCGATTCAACTCCTCGCGTACGTGCGCGGAATCGTCCGGGGTGGGCACCTTTTCCAGGGTTACGTATTCGACGGCGAAGGTCCGCGGCCGCTCGAAGTCATCGCGATTTTCGTTGTAATAGCCCCTCAGGTCCGCATCCGAGACCTCAACCTGGTCGTCAGGCACATCCGCATAGCGCATGGCCACGTAGTCGGCCGTGGCGCGGCGGTTGCGGCGGATGTACTCGGTTTCCACCTCACCCTCCGAGACGCGCGCCGTTGCTTCGATCAGCGCATCCAGCTTGGCCTGCCTGCGGCTCTGAGCGATCTCCTGCTCCAGAAGGATCAGGTACTCCTGTGTGGCGCCGAAGGATTCCGGGTCGGCGATGAAGGCGTTCAGGCGCGCTCGATCTACGCCACCGCTGCCGTCTCCAAAAATCTGGAGGATGATCGGGTCGGGGTTGGGGCCCGTGAACGCATCCCGTAGCTCGCTTTCCGAGACCCTCACACCGAGCCGGTCCATCTCGGCTTCGCGGAGGCGGTTGTCGACGAGCGCGTTAAACACCTCGTCTTCTATGCGCGCCCGTACGGCCGGCGTTACCTCGATGCCCTGCTGCTGATACAGATCGATGCGCTGCCCCACGGCGCCCTGGAATTGCTCGTACGGAATCGGCTCGCCGTCGACCCGCGCAATATCGCGGCCGGTGCTGAAGCCCATCGCATCGAAAGCGCCCGAATCCTGGAGCACCCAGAGCCCGCCAAAGGCGAACACCAGCACGTACAGTACGACGGAGGTGTTCTCCCGCATTTTGTTCATCATGCCCATATCATTGTGCCCAGAATAACCCTGTCGGAACGAAAATAGATTGATGTTGAGGAAGGCTCGTGCGCGAGTCTCCGGCAATCATGCTCGGCCCTTTACGCGAAATGGCCGGCGCCGCACGAACGAAGCACCAGCCGAAGCACCAGCCGGAAGAGTGTAAAGATACGATCCGGATCGCCGGGCCTCCACGTAAGTTTTTGGGGAAACCATGCGTCAGGCCCTGGCCAGATTGCCCAAAATAGAAGCGACCGAGACGGGCACAATGGCTCTCATCTCGGTCGCCTTCCCTCTCTCCCTGAAGGATCGGTAGAGGTTGTGCGTCAGGCTGCTGTCCGCGTCAGTTCGAGTTGGCCACGAAGGGTGCGTAGGAGCTTCGAGAGAATCTGCGAGATGCGCGCTTCGGTAAGGCTCAGTTCGCCGGCGATCTCGCGCAGTGTCTGGTTCTCGAAGTAGTAGAGGGAGATGATGCGCTGCTCGCGTTCGGGGAATTGCGCGATGAGCGTCTGCACGTGCTCGAAGAGCGATTGGCGCTCGAACGCGGTGATGCTTCTCTCGGAGTCGGGGTGGGGGATGGTGTCGAGAGGTGTGGCGCGCTGCTCGGAATTGTCGCTTGCGTGGAGCGAGAGAGTAAAGCGCTGCTGCGCGTCGGTGCGCAGGCGGTCGAAGTCGGAGAGCGAGATGCCGAGGTGCTCTGCAACCTCCCCGGCTGCCGGGTCGCCGCCTGTTTTCTGTTGGAGTTCTGCGGTGGCGCGGAGGGCCTCGGCCACACGGCGACGGCGGTCGCGGCTGAGCGAGTCGATCGTGCGGAGGGAATCAACCAGTGCCCCGCGGATGCGGCCGTACGCGAACGAGGCAAAGGAGGTACCGCGAGTTGGGTCGTAGCCCTTCAGCGCTTGAAGCATGCCGAGCATCCCTGCATTTTCGAGGTCGCGGTAGGTGGCTAGCGGATGATCGGGCAGCCTGATCCGACGCACCATCGAGCGGACGAGCGGTGTCGCAGCTACGGCAATGGCTCGGCCAAACTCGGCCGTGGGGGATTCGATGTAGCGCTCGGCGGCTTGCTGGAGGTTCGTAGCCATGTAGTCGGGCATAGGGTGCAGCGTTCAGGCCTGGGTGGCGGGCTCAGGCGTTCGCGCCTCGGAGTGCAGGGCTCGAGGACGCGGGGTGGGTGGTTTGCAGCGCACGGAACTGGGAGGCGGCAGCCCGGAGTGCGGTCTTTCCATACAGCCCAAACAGGCCGAGGCAGCACGCTGCGGCGCCGACAAGGAAGGCCTCAACCACAGAACCCGGAACCGGCAGCCTACCCAGGAGGGCAACCAGGCCGGCGCAGGAGATGAGGTGGAGGGTCCAGGTGGGCATAGGAAAGAGTGCGCGAGTTCGATCTGCCCCCTCCGTCAAGCATGGTGCCAGTTTTCGCGCCGCCGCGTCGTGCGCCGCCGGCCACCTCGCCGGCCTTCGTTCGTAGAGCCCTGAAATCTCAAATGATCCCGCCCGATGTAACACAAACGCGCCCGGGTGCTGCGCTGACCAGTTATTGGCGAGCCCGCAATTTCATGATCGGCAGCGTGCTCTTTTTCTCAAACACTCGCTCCGAGTGGTAAAGAATTGTAACCTCGGGTGTAGAATCGGCCGTGAGGAAGCCCGTTTCTACCGTCTGTTTAAGAGGCTGTTCAAGCGCCGATTTAAGCGAGGTGGTCAGGTGACCGGGCCGGCGGATTTGTGTTGTTCGGATTTCAAATGCAGCCCATTCCGCAGGCTTTCTTCTATTGTCTCGAAGGTGCGTTCGATGTCGTCGGCTGTGTTCCACACGAAGGGCGCCATGCGCAGGTACCGGTCCCGCCGGCTATCCGTAAAGATGTGCCTGGTCTTGAGCCATTCGCAGAGGGCTTCGGCATTTTCTACTTCCAGGATGATCATCGCGCTTCGGCGCTCCGCTTCGCGCGGCGAGCGGAGAGTTAGGCCAATCTCTTGGGCATGCTGAATGGCAAGCTCCGTTTTTGTGAGTGAGTCGTCACGGACCGCATCGATCCCCACTGTCTTGATAACCCGCAATCCTTCTACGGCGTGGTAGAGGGACGCGACCGCAGTCGTCCCAGACAGAAATCTGCGTCGTACTCGAGGATTTGGTTGGGCCGTTGTGTTGAAGCCAAATGGATCGGCATCCCCAAACCAGCCGGCAACGGCGGGGGTGAGGTTCAGTCCCTCTCGTATATAGAGGTACGCATTCCCCGATGAGCCGCAGGCCTCCTTCAGCAACCCGCCGAAGTAGGCATCCGCCCGGATGGCTTCCACATCGATCATGGAAGAGCCCGTGGCGTGGTAGCCATCAACCGCAAAGAGGGCATCGTGATCGTGGGCGGTGTCGGCAATGGATCGGAGGGCGCCGTCGGTCAGTTTCTCGCCGGTCGTGAACCCCACGTGGCTCACGAATACCCACGCTGTCCGCTCGGTGATTGCATCGCAGAGCGCCCCCACATCCATAAAGCCATCCGGCCCCAGGGGTACCGAACGGGGAAGGAAGCCTCGCAGCGTCGCCCACTGCCGAACGGAGTGTTGCACCGAAGGAAACTCTGCTTCGGAAAAAACGACGTCGTTGCGGCCGTGTGCGAACGGCTCCGGTGCAGAGAGCAGACCCTGCACGGCTCCGTGAGCGTTGGGCTGCATGATGCACGTGCCGGCCTGCGCCCCGAGCATGGGCGCTATAAACCGGTCGCCCAGGTACTCGGGGAGGTTCCACCAGCCGACGGGCTCGCCGGAGTCGGGCATCCAGTGGTTGGGGACGCTGTTCCACGCATCCGCGCCGCGCTCGCGCCAGTCGGCAACGAACCGCTCCATCATAGCAGGCACCGTCTTCGGCATCAGCCCGTGCGTAAAGGCACGCAGCTCTACGGCGGGCGGATCGGGGACGAAGAAGCGGTCGCGGAGATCGAGCACGGCGCGATAGAGTATAGGAGTCTGAGGGGATGAGAGGGTGAGAGTACGCGCAGACTCACCTTTTCCCCAACCCCTCATCCTTTCAATTGAGTATGGGAGGGTGAGCGCTTGGGTGACCAGGCTCCCAATGTTTCATACACCTAACCGCCGTACCGCAAACGCTCAAGCCGTTAACCTGACGACGCTCAGCCAGAACAGCAACCCAGCTCATCACGCTCTCACCCTCTCACACCCTCATCCTCTCACACCAAGAAAAC
>JADFLK010000105.1 GCA_022564455.1 Bacteroidota bacterium | reverse complement strand
TAAACCAATCCGATATCCCAAACCCGAAATCCCATATCCGATATCCGAACCCCCAAATCCGATATCAGCGGCCAGGGGTCAGGTTCTCGATCGCCACCCTCACATTGCGTTGAAATCCCTCAAACCCGGTTCGTTTTAGTGGGTTCTTGCGGAACCGCCGCCGGAAGTCTTCGAGATTCAACTCGGCCCATTCGTGCAGATTCGTATCGTGCAGGTCTTCGCGTGGAAGGAAGCGCGCGTCCGTTGTGGGCTTTTTGAACTTGTTCCACGGGCACACATCCTGGCAGATGTCGCAGCCGAAGATCCAGGTTCCAAAGTCCCTGGCGAGGTTTTCGGGGATGTCGTCGCCTCGATGCTCAATAGTCCAATACGAGATGCAGCGGTTGGAATCCACGGAGTACGGCCGGTCAATGGCGTCGGTCGGACATGCGTCGATACAACGGGTGCATGAGCCACAGTAATCGGCGGAGAAAGGGTCGTCCGCCGCCAGAGGCACGTCCACAATCATCTCCCCGATAAAGAAGTACGAGCCGATCTCTCGGCTGATCAGGTTGGTGTGCTTGCCCATCCAGCCGAGTCCCGCCCGCTGCGCCCACGCTTTGTCGAGCACCGGCGCCGAGTCCACAAACACCCGCCCTCCGATTCCTCCCGCGTGTTCATCGAGCCAGTCGAATAACTCGGCAAGCTTTTCTTTGAGCACATCGTGGTAGTCGTCTCCCCACGCGTAGCGGCTGATCTGGGCAGTTTCTGGAGCGTTGCCGCGTTCGATAGGCTGGTAGTAGCTCTGGAGAACGGAAACGACGGAACGGGCGTCGGGAACAAGCTTGCAGGGGTCCACGCGTTTCTCGAAGTGGTTCTCCATCCAGCCCATCGTAGCGTGGCGGCCGTCACCCAGCCATTGCTCCAGCTTTTGGGCTTCGCCGTCTAGCCGCTCGGCGCGTGCAATCCCACAAGCGTCGAAGCCAATCCGGCTCGCCTCGGCCTTTAGGGCGAGTGCGAGGCGTTCCTGAGCGTGTGCGTCGAATCCCGGCACGGTGCTGTAAGCTGGGCTCAGTTGGATGGGCAGGCGCACAACCTACACCCATCCCCACAAAAAAGCGGCCCCGTTGCTTAACGAGGCCGCTGATTAGCTCGGGGTGAAGAGCCTTAGTTGCCGTAGGACGGGCTGCGAACCAGATCCTGGAAGCGGCGGCAGTCCATCGGTAGGGACTCGACGCGGCGTCCGCGCCGGCAGCCTTCTTCGGGGTCTTCCTTGTCGCATGGCGGGTAGGAAGCGCCTCGGTTTCGGACGTGCATCCGGTCGCTAGAGATGCCGCGGTCCAGATAGTAGTCGTTCACGGCCTGGGCGCGGCGGCCGGCGAGCGGCATACCGTACCGGTCGTACTCGGAGGTGTCGGTGTAGCCGTCGATGAAGAGGCAGCACTCGGGGTTCTCACGGAGAAGCTGAATGTTTTCTTCAAGCAATGAGCGAGCGTGCGAGCTCAGGCTGGTTTCACCGTGCTCAAAGTAAATGGTATTCAGTTCCACTAGATCGCACACAACCGGAGGCGGTGGCGGAGGTGGTAGTGGAGGCGGGGGAGGAGGTGGCGGAGGAGGTGGCGGGGGCGCCGAGCCAAATCCGAAGTTGAAGCCTGCCGTGAACAGGGTGCTGTGGAAGCGGTTGTCGAAGTTGACATCGTCGTCAGGCCCGGTTTCGCCGCCCGGCTCCTCTTCCTTGCACTCAGGAATGTCGGGGAACTTCTTGCACTTGCACTCCATGCTGTCCGGGTCGATCTCGCATGGATCGTCGCCACCGCCGCCGTTCGCAGTTAGTGGCGAGATGGCTTCACCCAACTTGTTCAGCAGAAAGCGGTAGCTGCCCTCCACGTAGAACGAGACGTTGCGTGAGACGCGAAAATCCACTCCAAGGCCCATCGGGATGAAGTAGGCGGTTCTATCGCGACCCAGGCTGCTAATAAAGTCATCCTGCCCGAACGGATCGGCGATGAGCGCTCCGAAACCTGAGAAGATGTAGGGAACGACGTTGCTCCGCCGGTACGAGGCGGTCAGCATCAGATTGCCCTCGGCAAGCAACAACTCATTTGTCAAAAACGGGTTCTGGCCGGGGCCAACACCATCAACGTCGCTTGCCCCAATGTTCAGAAGGCCGCCGACTGCGCGGAAATACACCCTGTCGCGGACGATGGGGAACGTGACGTGCGCCGTAACCCCCAATCGAGTCTGTGTAACATTCTCCTGTACAGATCCATAGAGAATGTTTGGGCCGAAATAGCTGAACGGACCGACACCGATACCGATGCGTACGCCCGGAGCGGTGTCCTGGTCCTGGTCCAGCGTGCGGTACGGCGTCGGCGTCTGTGCATTTGACGCTAGGGCAAACGCGAGGCCGAGCGCAAGGATGAGCGTACGGGATAGCATGTGGCTGGGGGAAGAGTGAAAACGGCTGACAGAAAAGACTTTCCTAACCAAAGTCAGGAGGATGTATCGGCCAGCGACACAAAAACCGGCGCATGCAGTAGCCACCGCTTTTAGATGCAAACTCCGACCTATGCGCGTTACACGAACGACAACCAATGATGAAAGACAAGTCGGTGTTTCGCGACTCTGCGAGGTTGGTCGCGGGGCTTCATATCGATGTGCTTGAGAAATCACCTCCGGGAATATTCAGGAGGTGGTGTTTATGCTTCTGTGTTTCAGTTAAGTAGCGAGAGGATCCTTTGACTGATCAATCCTGGATGTCAAGCAAAGAGCATTGAACGGGAATGGATTCCACGACTTTCGAGTTGAGTTGGCCTACGTCGAATTGGCCGGCGCCAACTGGATCTACGTACACCCCTCTTCCTCGGGCGCGTACTCGGCTGTCGTCATTGTAGTACCTGCCGACTGCCTCCGCTCGCATGGCGGACAGGTTAAGCGGTTCCTCCTCGGTACGGTCGGCATATCCATTGATGGTAATACACATATTTCTGCATATCCGAAGTCCGGCCAGGTTAGCATCGAGACTTTCACGCGCCTCACGGCTAAGCAGAATAGAGTTGTTATCAAAGTAGACAGGGCTGAGCTCAATAAACTGTTCGCAATAGGCGTCTCCCACCAGAAGCGTTGAGGTGCACGTGTCCGATCCTGCAGCGTTATGGGCAGTTACTGTGACGGTATAAGCGCCTGGCTGGCCATAGCTGTGTTGTGCAGGAAGGTTGTCGGCGGTCGTTGAATCTCCAAAATCGATCTCGACATCATAGGCATGTGAGTCGATTATCTCGGCATTCACACGGATGGCTTCTCCAATGTTCGCTGGGCTAGGGGCGATGCCGCAATTTGCGAAGGATGGTGGAATATCCGGCTCTACAACCTGAACCTGACACGAGGCCAAATCCTCATTGAGGGGTCCATCCGCTGCAAGCGAGACTGTGTACGTTCCGGGCGTGCCGAAGGCGTGCTCGCTCGTCATTCCTGCCGCTGAATAGCCATCACCGAAGTTCCAAGTGTAGAACAAAGGTGCTGTTGCGTCGGGGTTGGACATGGCGGTGAACGCACCTGCTTCACCTTCGAAAAGACTGCTCGGGCAACTGGCTTGAACGGACACGCGGTTGCCTCCTTTTCGCAAGTAATAGCGAATGCCCGCTGCGTACTGCACAGTGGCATCATAATCCGCATTGTCGGCCCATGGGAGAGAATTTTGGCTAGGGTTCGAGTTATCGACTGCGCCGTCCGGAGATATCGTCGAGCCCGTAATCTCCAGAAAGAAAGCAATCTGATCTCGGAAGGAATATTCGGCGCCAATACCAAGCTGTGGCCCGAAGCCGACGATCCGGCTATCGGTTACCGGCTCTCTCCCCTGGCCCAGTGCCATTACAACCCCGGCTTGCGCGTACGGCGAAACATTCCCGAACGAAACAGGGCTAAACCTTATGAGGCCGAAAAACTGGGAAACAGCGGTTCCTTCATTCAGCTGCCCCACGACGCCAGTAAATGGATTACTTGCATCACTTCGGTCGAGGTTGGGATAAAATCCAAGATGTAAACCAAGAGCAGCACTCCATTGCTCAGAGAATTGGTAGCCGGCTTCGGCCCCCAATCCGGCGCCCAGGTCGCTCAAGAGCCAGCCATAGTTGTCGCGGTTTCCGGTAACAGGATCGGTACCCGTACCATCAAGCTCACCACCGTACGCGACGGCACCCAGTTCGAGAGAAACGAAAATCGTATTGGTGGGGCGAACTGGCTGAGCGTTGGCGAACGTAATTAGGAGGCAGAAAACGGCCACTGCCGGAGGGGCGACATGGCATGTCACTCGGTTTCTCATCTCGAATTTCCTTGTTGGTGGCTAGACGCGAATTGCTCTTCTAAAACTTACGACACGAAACGCGATATGTGTGCTGGACGTGCCTGTCCGGCCTCAGCCGCCGAAGTTGTTGCCCGCTTCGCAGAAGAAGAACACTCAGCAAGTAAACAAAGAAAGGGCGACCCCGCTGATAAGCGAGGCCGCCCTTGGTTTCTAAGACCGCGAGGGTCCGATGATTCCTGTTTAGTTGAAGCTGTCCAGGCGCGAGCAGTCAACAGGGATGGAGTCGGCGCGGCGTGCGTTGCGGTCGCCCGGTCCCGGATCTTCCTTCGAGTTGGAATCCGGATGCTCACCGAGGCCGCGTGCCACGATTCTGCTCTCGTCGATGCCATTGGCAACGTAGTACGCCTGTGCTTCGTCAGCACGGCGCTCAGAGAGGCGCAGCTTGTCGCGCTCCTGATCGTCGGCGTAGCCGTTAATCACTACGCAGATGTTCGGACAGCGTGTGAGAACCTCGATGTTCTCGTCAAGGCGGCCACGTGCCTCACTGCTGAGCGAGCTCATCTCGTAGTCGAAGTAGACCGTGTTGAGCTCGGTCACTTCGTCGCAGAACACGTCGCCAACCGTCACGGTACACGTGGTACTGTCACTGCCGGTGGCGTTGGTCGCCGTGATCGTGACAGTGTACGTGCCCGGATCGCTGTAGCTATGCGTGGCCGGCAGGCTGTCGGCTGTGTCGCCGTCGCCGAAGTCTACGGTCACCTCGCGCGGCTCGGAGCCCGTCACGTCGGCGTTGACGGTAACCGTCTGGCCGATGTCGGCGCGGCTCGGGGAGACGCGGCAGTTGGTGACCGAGAGGACGTCAATCACATTTACCAGACACGTGTCGGTGTCTGAGTTATAGGGCCCTTGTGCGGTAACGGAGACGGTGTACGAGCCCGGCGCCGAGAAGGCGTGGGAGGCCGTCATGCCGGTTCCGGAGGTTCCGTCGCCGAAGTTCCAGGCGTAGGAGACGGGGCCTGTGGCGTCGGCGTTGCTCGAAGCCGTGAACGAGCCCGACTGGCCTACGTTGAGCTCCGAGGAACAATCCGCCATCACGTTGACCCTGTTTCCAGGTCCACGGAAGAAGTACCGAAGGCCGCCACCATACATGTTCAGGTTGTCGTAGTCGGCGTCGTCGCCACCCGGAAGAAAGAGTGTATTTCCTCCTGGATTAGCATTATCAACGGCATCATCTGGGAAGATGAAGGCAGTAGACAACTCCGCGAATAGCGAAAGATGGCGACCAAGCTGAAGATCAAGACCACCTCCGAGGTGTGGCCCATATCCAGTGACACCGCTGCCGTCAGTTTCTTGCCCTTGCCCTCTTGCTACAACACCACCAAACTGGATATAGGGCGTCAGTTTAGAGCTTGGCCATGGCATGTAGCGGAAGAGCGCCTGGATCTGAGTAACCTCGTTCCCGTCTGGGTTCAGTAGACCACGGGCACCGGTTATACCATTGACTATCGCGTCGTCGCGGTCAAGGTTAGTGTACTTACCATAGAAGAAGCCTAGGGCAAATCCAAGATGCTGGTCAAACTGGTAGCCAATTTCGGCACCGGCACCGGCACCTAGATCGCTGGTAAGCCAGCCGAGTTCACTGTCTGGATTACCGTACGATACTCCGGTGCCGTCGAGTTCACCGCCGTAGGCAGTTGCTCCGCCACGGACGGCGATGAATAGTGTTTTGCTGGGTCGTTGGGCCTGGACTTCCGTCATGAAGACGAGAGTCAGCAGGGCAAGACATCCGAGCATGAGTGAAGAGGGTAGACGCTTGGTCATAGTCTTCTCCTTTCGGTTCTGGGGCATGGAAAGTGAGGGGTGAAAGTTGTTGGCGTGCCCAACGTCACCAAGCAGAACCTGGCAGAATGTTGAGCACGTTGGCGGACTGAACGGAAAGATGTGACAAGGGTCGATCAAACCCGCCACCCAAGTATGCAATATAAAACGCAAACTTGCAAGAAGAACAGGCGGAGCAGATTCTCTCAAACACAAAAGTAGAGAGACCGCCACTTCCTCAGCCAGCGACACGATCAGGATCTTCTTAGATCAGTTCAGCTTGGGAATGCCAAAAAACGGGCGAGAGGGGCCATGGGGTTGGCCTCTCCTTACTATCGCTGTGCTCAGCCGAGCGAGGTAACAAAGCGCTCCAGTCGGCTCTTTATGTTCGCCGCTTTGTTCGGGTGGAGCAAGTGCTTTGTGGCCAGTCGATCGAGCTGCGCTTTGATCGCATTCAGTTTCTGATCGGCTTCGTCACGAGACGTCGTCTCTCGCAAGTCCTTGATCATCGAACGGACGCGGACGTGATGGTACCGGTTGCGCAGGCGGCGCCTGGCAGCCTGGCGGACACGCTTCGCAGCTGATTTGTGCTGTGGCATGAATGGTTAATCGGCTGAATAGGGTGCCGTTGGAGTTAATGTAACGAAGCGGCCTAGTGCAGGGCTAGTGGTAGTGTACAAACATACACTTTTGTCTGCTTCACTACGAATGTGCAGCAGCGCCGCGCCAATCCACTAATGTAAGTGTGCTGTCTGTGCAGATACCACGAAAGAAGAAGCCTTCGAGGCCGCGTCGCGGAGGTGCTGTGCTTAAGGAGGCTTTTGAAATAACTCATGTTTGTGGGTTTCCGCTGTCATTTTGCTGTTTACCTGTACCCGCGTCTGCCGATGTTCCAATCGAAGGCCAAGCCGGGGCAGCAGTCGCTCTGGATTGTGACCGAGGGGATCGTCTCGACGCCCGCCAATTTGTTCTACACCAGGTTCGATAAGGCGCTCATCGCTATGGGCTTCCTCGAGCAAGTTCGCTCGCTCTGCCGCCCGTTCATACGATTCGCATGGTCGCGGCCGTCCTGCCATCGATTCGCTTGTCTACTTTAAGATGCTCCTCGGACCGATATCCGACCGGATCGGGTTCTTCGATAACTTATCGG
>JADFLK010000104.1 GCA_022564455.1 Bacteroidota bacterium | reverse complement strand
GAACCCTCCATACGCGGCATCAACGTGCAGCCGAACACCATACCGGCGGAGCAGCGGCAGCGCATCGGCAATCGGATCGACGGCGCCGAGGCCTGTCGTGGTAGCCGAAAGCACCACGGTTCCGATGTCGCCGGTCTTCAGCACGTCTTCCAGCGCGTTGAGGTCAATCCGGCCCTCCGGCGTAGCGGAGACGGCACGCGCTTCCATCCGCAGAATATGCGCCATTCTGCTGTGCGTATAGTGGGCGTCCGCGCTGTACGCGATGCCTTTGTCGGGGTGGAGTTCGCGGGCCACGAACAGCGCTTCGAGGTTCGCCATCGTGCCTCCCCCGGTGAGGTGACCGAGGTGGTCGTCCGGCAGGCCGAACATGGCAGCCACATCGCGGACCACTTCCTTCTCCATTTGGCCGGTCGGAGGGCCACCGTCCAGCGCGTGGTTATTCGGGTTGATGCGCATCGCAGCAGTGTAGGCTGCCATAGCCACAGGGTGTGGCGGCTTCAGCATTTGCCCGGCGTAGCGCGGATGGAAGAATGGGTAGTTGCCGCCATCGTCCGCCGGCGGCGCCGTCAACCGGCCGAGGTATTCCTCCAATGCCGTGCCCAGACGTTCCTCATCCACCGACATCGTCGGATGCCTCTCAAAAGGCCCAAACGACGCCTCCCACTGATCAATTGTGTCGTGGGCCTGCTCGAGAAGAGATCGGATGTCCGGGTAGCGACGGGGCACCAGATGTTTCCTCAGGCTGTTTCAGAAGAGGATTGACCGTTCGGATCGGTGGGCACGTACCAGCCGACCGTCAGGCGGTCATCCGAAAAAACACGCGCAGCGGCTTCCCGGATGGCCTCGGCCGTCACGGCCTCGATGCGCTCGCGGTACTCGGTAAAGAGCTTCCAGTCGCCCACAGCGATGGCCTCGTTGAGGCGAGCCGCCACGGCCTGCGGGCCGTCCCGTCCGTACGCCTCTTCGGCCACCACCTGCCTTCGGGCACGGGCCAACTCGGCTTCGGTGACGCCCTCGTCTACGACCTCGGCTGCGGCTGCTCGCATTTCGGCTTCCACCTCCTCGTGCGAAGTTCCAGGTGTGAGCATCGAGTAGATCGCAAACAGACCCGGATCGCGGAGGCGCGGGAAGAACGCCCCGGCGTGCGTGGTGAGGCCGGCGTCCGTGAGCTTTCGGTAGAGGCGCGAGCTCTTGCCGCCGGAGAGAATCTGGCTGAGTACGTCAAGAGCGTCGGCGTCTTCGTCGAGGCCGGCGGGAGCTTTCCAGGCCAGCAAAACCATCCCCAACTGTCCGGCCTGCTTCACCACCACACGGCGCTCTCCGATCTGCTCGGGCTCGCGCGTGGTGGTTTCGCGGACGTCCACGGTGTCTTCCGGACCGGCTGCAAGACCACCAAAACCGGCCTCAATCAAGTCCAGAGCCTCCTTTTTGTCGAACTGCCCGATGACGGAGACCGTTGCATTCTGCGGCCAGTAGTACGTGTCGTAGAAGTGGCGGAGGCCTTCGGCGGTAACGGTCTCCACATCCGACCGCCAGCCAATAACGGGATGCCCGTACGGATGGGCAAAGTAGGCCGTGGCAAAGACTGCGTGCAGCAGCTTCTGAAGCGGCTCGTTCTCGCCCCGATCCAGTTCGTTGAGCACCACGGTCCGCTCGTCGGCCAGATCCTCGTCGCGTACGCGGGCGCCGCGCATCCGATCCGCCTCGATCTCGATGGCCAGAGGAAGGTGCTCGCTCGGAACCAACTCGAAGTAGTTGGTGCGGTCGTACGATGTCGTCGCGTTCATCTCGGCGCCCACGCGCTGGAGAACCGAAAAAATGCTCGTGCCGTTGTCCTTGTTGAAGCGCTCCGTCCCCTTGAACATCAGGTGCTCAAGCAAGTGCGTCGCGCCGGTCATTCCAGCCCCCTCGTTTCGGCTGCCTACTCGGTACGTAACCATGAACGTGGCTACGGGCGCGGCGGCTTCGGGCAGAAGAAGAACCGTCAAACCATTCTTTAGATGACGGTATTCCTCAATACCGGAGGAGGATTGGATGAAGGTAAAGGCGGAGTGGCCGGTCATAGGCGGAAGGTCGGTGTCTGTCTGACTCAGGGATCGCGTGGGACGCGCCGCCAATATCGTTGATCCACTCTGTGCTTGCGAATAACCGCTTTCGTTTAGTTTGCATATGCACAAACACCCAGGCCATGTCTACGATTTACCTACCTGAAGGCTACACGACCGTCACGCGTTCCTGATTGTGAAGGGTGGAAACGACCAGATCGCCTTCCTCGAAACAACTTCGACGCAACGAAAAAGGAATACATGACCATCTCCGACGGCTCCGTGAAGCACGCCGAGATGCGCATCGGCGACAGCCTCGTCATGATTGCGGACGCACGCGAGCCTGAGACCAAAGCCAATACGACGATGCTCTACGTGTAGGTCCCCGACGTTGACGCCACGTATGCGAAGGCGATGGAGGGCGGCGCCACGTCCATCCGCGAGCCCCACGACGAGTACTACGGCGACCGCTCGTGCGGCGTGCTGGACCGCTTCGGCAACCAGTGGTGCATGGCCACGCACGTCGAGGATGTTTCGCCGGAAGAAGCCGAACGCAGATTCAAGGAGACGGAGAGCTGAGCGGTAGATTGGATAGCTGAACTCAACGCTGACTCACCCATGCGAACTCTTCCCACGTTCCTCGCCCTTCTCTTTGTTGCCGCGCTGACGGCAACCTCCGCTGCTCAAACTGACAACACGCTAACACTTGCTGAAGGCGAATCGAGCCCTCCTGCAACGGTTGAGGACATGTCCTTCCTGGTCGGCCACTGGCAGGGCGATGGCATGGGCGGCTTCAACGAAGAGGTCTGGGGGCAACCCCTCGGCGGAAGTATGCTGGGGCTCTTTCGGCATCTACAGAACGACGAATCATCGTTTTCCGAGATTATGCAGATCGCCGAGGAAGACGGTACGCTGGCGCTAAGGCTCAAGCACTTCAACCCCGATTTGACGGGATGGGAAGAGAAGGATGACATGGTGACGTTCCCACTCGTTCGCATTGACGAAGGCGAAGCCGCCTACTTCCACGGTCTTACCTATAAGCTGACCTCGGAGGATGAACTCACCATCTACCTCGCACTACACAACGATAGCGGCGTGCAAGAGATGACTTTTGAGCTACACCGCGTGGGTGACTAGGGCCTGTTCACAAACGCTCCAACTATGTCAACAGGCCATCAGCCCGAATACTACCCCACCGGCAGGCCGTTCCTGATTGTGGAAGGCGCCAACGACCTGATCGCCTTCCTCGAAACAACCTTTGGAGCGGCGATAAATGGATAAAGGAGTACGAAGGTGCATGAGAGCCATTATTGCAAATAGTCTTGGATCACCAGAAGTCTTTGAGCTGCAAGAGGTAGCGTCTCCGGAGCCGGGTGAAAAACAGGTTCTCGTGCAATTGCATGCCACGGGTGTGAACTTCGCCGAAACCGAGCGAAGGCGGGGAGTCTACGCAACGCCTTCTTTCCCCTGGTGTCCGGGTGCCGAGGGCGCCGGCGAGATCGTTGGGGTGGGGCCGGGAGCAGACTCCAACCTGATGGGCAAACGCGTGGCGTTCTGGGGCCCGGGGACAACCGTGTCCGGTACATATGCCGAATATGCAGCAGTTTCGGTTGATGCACTGTTCCATCTCAGTGACAAGATCTCTTTTGACGTCGGAGCCGCGCTGCCCCTACAGGGTCTGACGGCATATGGTTTGGCTTACTTCGCCGGGAGAATTCGCGAGGGGATGGCCGTCCTGATCCATGCCGCAGCCGGAGGCGTTGGACAGTTGCTCGTTCAAATGGTCCGTAACCAGGGCGCGCGCGTCTTCGGAACTACGTCCACAACCGAAAAGGCCGACATCGTTGCCGGCCTCGGAGCGCAGGCCTTTTTATATGGTGACGATCTACGCGATCACATAGAGAAAGCGACAGAGGGCCGCGGCGTCGACCTGGTCTATGACTCCATTGGAAAGGCTACACAAGAGCAAAGCCTGTCGCTTCTCGCGCCGTACGGCGAATTGATTCATTTTGGAGAGGCGAGTGGACCAGCGGGCGCGATACTGCCGGAACAACTCTACGATCGATCGCTAAAGGTCAGCGCCTTCGGCTTGAATACAGATCGAGATCCCGCCGTGTGGACGGAGGCTCGGAGGGATCTATTGAGCTGGATCGAAGACGGGACCCTAAAAGTGTCGATATCGCTCCGACTTCCTCTTGAACAGGCATCGGAAGCCCATCGGCTCCTCGAAAGCCGCGTGACAACAGGCAAAGTCATCTTATATCAGGGGGTGAGCTAATAAGAGAGTTGGAGAAAGTTGAGCGGCAGGGGCATGTTATGTCGCACGAATCTTCTACATTAACGGCTCTCACTCGCCCCTCCCCGCCATGCGCTGGTTTCTCTCGCTCCCTCTAGTAGTCATCCTTTCTGGGTGCGCTACGGTTTCGCCAACGGTTGAACTTTCAGTTCCTGTAGTCCCGCCGGATCCGACTGTCTCGTTCACCATCCTGCAACTCAATGACGTGTACGAGATCACGCCGGTCGCAGGTGGACGTGAGGGTGGTCTCGCTCGCGTGGCGACTATCAGAAAACAACTTCTCGCGGAGAATCCGAATACCTACACCGTCATCGCCGGCGACTTCTTTGGCCCCTCGGCGCTGGGTACGGCGCGTGTAGATGGCGAGCGCCTCCGAGGCAAACAAATGGTGGCCGTCCTGAACGCTCTTGGCCTCGACCTGGCTACGTTCGGCAACCATGAGTTCGACCTGGACGAGGGCGACTTCATGATGCGGATGAAGGAAACCAATTTCGATTGGGTCTCGACCAATGTCACCGATGCGTCAGGGACGATGTTCATGAAAACGGAGCCTCATCGGATAGTCACCTTCACGGATGACGAGGGTGATACGGTGAATGTGGCATTCGTCGGTGTGACGCTCGATTCCAACCCAAAGGATTACGTCCGGTACAGCAATCCCATCCGCGAGCTTTACGACGAGGTTGAGTATTTGTCGGATCGCGCTGATGTGATTGTCGCCCTCACGCACCTTGCCCTGGAAGACGACATCCGCGTTGCCGTAGAGATCCCGGGGATCGACTTGATCCTTGGCGGCCACGAGCACGAGAATGTGGAGGTTTACAGGGGCAGCGACTTCACGCCGATCTTCAAGGCGGACGCCAATGCACGGTCGGTGTACATCCACCGGATCACGTTCGACCCGCGTACGGGCGACGTGTCAATGAACTCGGAGTTGATGCCCGTAAACGGCGCCATCCCGGATGATCCCGAGGTCGCCGCGGTGGTCCAAGAGTGGGTGGACATCGCCTTTTCGGGCTTTATCGAGCAGGGCTTTGATCCCAATGCGGTCGTGACCACCACCACAGAAGCCCTCGATGGCCGCGAGGCAACGATCCGCAACCGCGAAACCAACCTCGGGTCGCTCATTGCAGAATCGTTCCTTCGCGAAGACGGCAGCGCTGATCTCGCCGTGTTCAACGGCGGATCCGTACGAATTGACGACGTGCTCCCGGCCGGCGACGTTTCGCAATACGACATCATTCGCGTGATGCCCTTCGGCGGCAACGTGCTCGCGGTGGGCATAAAAGGCTCGGTGCTCGCTCAGGCACTCACGCAGGGACTCGCCAACAGGGGCTCAGGTGGATTCCTCCAGACCGCCAACGTCTCCCGCGACGGCGAAACGTGGATGATCGGCGGAGAGGCGCTCGATCCGGATCGTACCTACCGCATGGCCACGAACGACTTCTTGGTATCAGGCCGCGAAACCGGGCTCGACTTCTTCAACGTCGAGGAAAACCCGGACATGGAACTCCTCGCCACCCACCGCGACGTCCGCATGGCGTGTATTGATGAGCTTCAGCGGAGGTTTGGGAGGCCGTAGCCGGTTTGTCGGTAACCATGTTAGGGCCGATTCATGAATCGGCCCTACGTGGCGGATTGGGAACCGTAGTGGGCGTATCGCGATACGCCCACTCGAACAGAGCAGCGCGTCACGCAGGCCCGCCGGAACGCACGAAGCGCATGCCCTCGAACACGAGGCCGCCACCATCGGCGTTTTCGTGGACATTAATGAGCAGCACGTCACCGGTGCATTCGTACGTCATCAGGCTTCGATCCGAGGTCTCGAAGACGCTCTCGAGGTCGCTTGACGAACTGCTCATCTGGCGGCCACCCATCATCATCTCCGTATTCGTAGTCATGTTGCCGGTGCCGTCCGTAAAACGCAGCGTATCAGCATCTACGGCATAGGTGCCGGTCGATGTCCCGTTCATGGTATTCGTCATGGTCATCGGTCCCATCGGCGAGTCAGCGTTGATCGTGATGGTGAGGTTGTCCATGTGGCGGTCATTGTTGTTCAGTATGATGTCCAGGGCCGCAGTGTCTTGTAGCTTCTGCCGAATGGCGGCCATAGCTTGTGGTGGGGCATTATTGATGATCAACTCATGAGGAAGCATGTCCTCAGGAGCCTCTTTCATAGCCTCGCTGGTGACTGCCGTCTTCTCTTTCCAAGACTGCACAGACATCTTGGTGCCCTCGTGATAGCGCATGCCCGTAGGGGGCACACCGCCAATACCGCCCAGTAGAACCGCACCGCCGCCTTTCCCAGAGCCAGAAGGACAGATTGTTCCAGATCGTGGCCTCATTGACGAGACGGGGCAGACGCGCATTCCAGGGACGCAGCCGTTGCCTGATGTCCAGGTGCTGGGCGAATTTGAGCAAGCCCAACACGCGCTGCCTAACAAGGGTGGAGCACGGGATATGGTGGGCGATGCATTGGAGCGTAAGGCTGCTTCTCAGCAACGCAAGATAGAGCGCGAGGTTGTTGGGGCGCATGAGCGTGCGTATCCAGAGCGCCTGCATGTGACGAATACCAACTCCGGCCTGCGTCCTGCCGAACGGGATGCGATAGGCGAGGCACTTGAAGCCATTGGCGATCTCCCTCCACGCCTAGAAGCCACTGTGACAAGAGAACTGGATCGACTGAGTGAGTTCAAGACCCAGATGCGTACTGCTCAGCAGGCGTATGACAGGGCTAAGGATAGGGTGCGTGAGATCGGGAAGGCTGTAACTCGCGGGCAGATGCCTGCTAACCAACTCAAGCAGGCGCAGCGAGACGCGGTGCTTGCTAAGCGCACACTTAGAGATGCAGGCGACGCTTTGCGCGAGTCAGATATCCGTGTTTCTATTGACGATATTTCACAGCGCCCGAAGGACGCGGGCGCACCGCCTGAGATGG
>JADFLK010000103.1 GCA_022564455.1 Bacteroidota bacterium | reverse complement strand
TACTATGCTCCTCAAAAGATCGGAATAATGTTCTCGATTTCCCACTCGCCTCGCTACGGCCTGCCCCGCCTTAGCTGGAAACCCTAAACCCGACAGACTCCTCGTGCAAAAAAAGAACGCCGCCCCGCGCAATACTGCGGGGGGCGGCGTTTGGCGGCAGGCTTCCCTCGCTACTCGGGAAGGTCGTACGCGCGTTGAACGGCTTCGTAATCCGTATAGTCGATGCCCGCGCGGGCGTTGCCTACGTAGAGGTTGCCCGGAATCAACAACAGATGGAAGTCCGTGCGGGCAAGGCTGCCGAAATCGAGCGGGGACGACCCAATCAGGTCGATGTACAGATCCTGGATGTTGTAGGCGTACGAGTAGGTGATTGAGTAGTCGATGTACTCGTCGCCGTCCTCATCAACGCCTACCGTAACCGGAAGCGGCGTCCAGGTAGGGGCACAATCACCCGCATCACATCCTACAATTAACTCGCCGTCCGCATAGAGAAGAACGGCGCCGGCATCGACCACGTCACTGTTGAGTTCCGGGACTTCGCGATGGTAGCTGCCGATGGTCCCGTCAGCGCTCACATCCAGGTCGCCGCCGTCGATGCTGAAGTTGCGGATGATGATATCGTTGCCGATGACGATGATGTCCTGGTAGTTGTCGCAGCCGGCAGAAAAGACCAGAATGCCCGCCAAAGCGGTGACCGCAAGAGCCGAGCGAAGCGAAGTGAGCGTAATCATGTTCATGGGGGGAAGGATTCGAATGGACGCATCGGGAGAGCCGCCGGAGCGAACCGTGGGGTAACACGCCGGGCGGCCGAGACGGCCGTTCGCAAAGGGCCTTCCAAACAAAAAGGCCTAGGAGTCTATCGGATTTAGGATGATTCTACTGCGGCGGCGGTGAATCGGCCCATTACCCCGATCTTTTTCGTTGCGTAGCCCCACTATGCGCCTCAAAAGATCGAAAGAATGGTCTCGATTCCCCACTCGCCTCGTTACGAACCCCTAAACCCGACAGACTCCTGGCCCGAAATGGGCCACGCCTTACGAAAACCAGTGATTTCGTCCTGAATGCTGGACGAGTGATGCTCAGGCCGTGAGCCGACGCATTCCGGTGTAGATGGACGCCGTCAGGAGGATTTTGGTGATGTCCCACGCAACGAAGCGGAGCCAGCCGCTCTCGATTGACTGCCACCACGTTGCATGGTCAGCGGCGAAATGAAGCCACGTTACGCCGCACGCAAACAGCGTCAGCGATCCTGCAAATACGGCGAGTGCGCTGCCCGAAAACGAGTTCCACCTCTTCGACACCATCCCGATGACCGCTGCGGCAGCCGCAAAGCCAAATAGGTAGCCCCCGCTCGCACCGACAAGGTGGGCGATACCGGAGGCTCCGCCTGCGTAGAGCGGCAGAAAAAGGCCCAGAACGAGATAGAGGAGCATCGCCAGCAGGCCGTTCCGCCATCCCAGGAACAACCCGCTGCCATATACCGCTACGGTTTGAAGCGTAATGGGTACTTCCCACAGGTACAGCCTGATCTCGAACTGCGCCAGCAGGCCTGTCAGAAGAGCGAACCCTGCAATGCCGGCGACCTGGGTTGCAAGAGATGCATGATCGCTGCGTAGCCCGTCAACGGTAGCAGTGCGGGGCGAGCGAAGAATAAGGGTGGCCATAAGCATTGTGGGATTGAGGGTGACTCTGAAAATACGATGCAACGCGCCTGCTATGCCTTCCCGTGGACTGGCCACAACTCATCAGCGGTTCCCCACATTCGTAAACGTGCATCCGTTACCGACGACGTAGCTTCGCTACCCACTCCATTCTGCAACCATGAGCGACCATCTCAGCATCTCCATCAGCGATAGCATTCTTCGCATTGCACTGAACCGTCCCGAAAAGAAGAACGCACTCACTCTGGAGATGTATGAAGGGATGACGGACGCGCTCAACAACGCCGCCAATAACACCTCCGTGCGTGTTGCAATTTTGCATGGCTCTGGTGGAAGCTTCACGGCCGGCAACGACCTGTTCGACTTCCTGAACGACCCGCCGAAGGACGATACGAGCCCCGTCTTTAGATTTCTGCGAGCTGTTAGCACCTTCCCCAAACCTCTCATTGCTGCGGTAGAAGGACACGCTATCGGTATCGGCACAACCGTCCTCTTGCACTGCGATCTGGCTTATGCAGCGCCCTCGGCACGATTTCAGCTCCCGTTTGTTAACCTCGGCCTGGTTCCGGAGGCCGCATCCAGCCTACTGCTCCCAAAGACCGTCGGGACAAAGCGAGCCGCCGAACTGCTGTTCTTCGGCGATCCGTTCTCGGCGGAGGACGCGCACGCTGCCGGGCTCGTGAACGCTGTAATCACGGAAGGCACGGTTGTGGATCACGCACTCGAACGAGCAAAAGAGCTTGCCCTAAAACCTCCGTCATCATTGAGCCTCACCAAAGCCTTGCTGAAGGCCGCAGATACCGAGGCCGTGGCACGCACGATGCAGGCCGAGGGCACTCATTTTATCGAGGCGCTCACCGGCCCGGAGGCACAGGAAGCCCTTGCTGCGTTTATCGAAAAGCGGCCACCTGACTTTTCGCAGTTCGACTGAACCAGGGGCTGCTTAACGCCGCTTATCGCCCGTTCGTCAGCGGCCACACCGCCCCTTGCGTAGTTCCATGGTCGGTTCGGCCATCGTAGGCGTTGTGCCGCAGCACGTAGGTGTCCCGGATTCTCGACGCGATGCCTCTGGCCTCAGCATCAATCACATCGCAGGAAGGCGCACGCACCGACTCTAGAGCACGCCAGATCATATCGGCCTCTTCGAGGGCGAACTGTTTGTGACCGTTCTCGTGGATGCGCAGGGCGCGATCGAACGACCGCCACCTTCTCTCAACCTCGTATGCCGTCCCTCTGAACGGCTGCCAACGTGGCAAGGTGGTCACTACTCGCAGATGAACCTCTATGTCGGTCAGATCGCAGCCGATTGAGGCCGGCGTCTTCCAGTATGTGTAGCGTATTTCGGTGGAGGTGAGGCCGAAGTAACGAGAGCCCCCCGACACCGGGCCTCCCCGCAGCATTGCTTGAAGCAGGTCGTTTTCAGTGCGTCCCACGATGTCGTAGTACCGCACCTCCTCGCTGAGGTGAACGGCGCCCGTTCCGCGCGCTGACGTCTGCGCCTGGGCACCCCACGCGCTTAAGAGCGGGAGCAGGAATAAAAGCGAGAAGGTGCGCACGGACCTGTGAGGAGGTGGATCGGGCGCGTTATCGGCAGCCGAAGCACTCAACTCAAACGCTAGCGCCGTATGGCTCCGCCCTGTTCCACTTCGTACGCCAGATTCGGCGCCAGCCACCGCTCCATTTCCTCAACACTTACGCCTTTGCGCCCCGCATAGTCTTCAATTTGGTCCTTCCCGAGCACGCCCACGTTGAAGTAAGCAGCTTGGGGATGAGCCAGGTATAGCCCGCAAACGGATGCCGGAGGCGTCATGGCCAGGTGCTCGGTGAGTTGCACGCCCGTGTTGGCCTCCGCATCAATCAGCCCGAAGAGGGTACGCTTCTCCGTATGATCGGGCTGCGCGGGATAACCGGGAGCCGGGCGAATGCCTCGATAGCGTTCCCGGATGAGGTCGTCGCTCGAGTACTGTTCGTCAGATGCGTAGCCCCACAGTTCCGTTCGTACGCGGACGTGGAGCCACTCGGCAAACGCCTCAACCAAACGGTCGGCAAGAGATTGGGCGAGGATGGCCTGATAATCGTCGTGGTCTTCTCTGAAATGCTGCGCGAGCGCTTCCGCCCCGTGGATGGAAACGGAGAAGGCACCGAGGTGGTCCTTCCGGCCGCTGTCCGTCGGGGCCACAAAGTCGGCAAGGGCGCGGTTGGGTTTGCCGGGTGTTTTCTTGGTTTGCTGGCGGAGGGTGTGGAGCGTGGCCGCAACGTCCGCACGCGACCCATCGGTGTAGATGTGGATGTCGTCGCCGTCGGAGCCCGCTGGAAACAGCCCGGCCACGCCGCGTGGTACAAAAGCGTCCTGTGCTTCTATCTGGTCAAGGAGTGTATTGGCATCGACCAGAAGAGACCGGGCTTGCTCGCCGACGCGCTCGTCCTCCAGAATCATCGGGTACTTGCCCTTCAGCTCCCACGCGATAAAGAACGGCCCCCAATCGATGAACGGGCGCAGGTCCGATACCGTCACGTTGTCAACGACTTTTACCCCGAGATGCCTGGGCACAGAGATGGGAGCTTTGGCCCAATCGAGCACCAGTTTGTTTGAGCGCGCCTCGTCCAACGAAAGCACAGTTTGCGTACCATTTCGCGAAGCGTACCTCGCGCGCACTTCATCGTACTCGCTGGCAACGTCGTCTACAAAGGCGGCGCACCGTTCCTCTGAAATCAGGGCGCCCACCGTCGAAACACCGCGACTCGCATCGAGGACGTGAATGGTCGGACCACTGTACCGCGGGGCGATCTTGACCGCTGTATGCAGTTTGGAGGTCGTGGCGCCACCGATGAGCAGCGGCGTGTGCATCCCCTGCCGCTCCATCTCTCCGGCAACATGAACCATTTCATCGAGTGATGGCGTGATGAGGCCGGAAAGGCCGATCACGTCTACGTCGTGCTCCCGCGCTGCTTCCAGGATCTTGTCGGCAGGGACCATCACGCCCAGGTCGATCACGTCGTAGTTGTTGCAGCCCAATACCACGCCCACAATGTTCTTCCCGATATCGTGAACGTCGCCTTTGACTGTTGCCATCAGCACCTTCGGCCGAGAGGGTATTTCGCCGCCGTGCTCCGCTTGCTCCCGTTCAATGAACGGTGTAAGATAGGCCACGGATTTCTTCATTACACGAGCGCTCTTCACAACCTGCGGAAGAAACATTTTGCCACTTCCGAACAGATCGCCCACCACGTTCATTCCGTCCATCAACGGGCCTTCAATCACATGCAATGGGCGTTTTGAGGCCTTTCTGGCTTCTTCCGTGTCTTCTTCGATGTAATCAACGATGCCCTTGACAAGGGCGTGCTTGAGCCGCTCTGCAACGGGAGCATCACGCCAGGCTTCTTTCTCAATTTCGTCTGTGCTCCCGTGCTCCCGTATTTGCTCCGCGTGGGAAACCAGACGCTCCGTTGCGTCCGGTTTCCGGTCAAACAGAACGTCCTCTACCAGTTCCAGGAGCACCGGATCAATCTCGTCGTACCCGGCAAGTTGGCCCGCATTGACGATCCCCATGTCCATCCCCGCTTGAACGGCATGGTAAAGGAAGGCCGCGTGCATGGCTTCGCGCACCGTGTCGTTGCCCCGAAAGGAGAACGAGAGATTCGAGACGCCTCCCGAGATTTTCGTGCCGGGAAGGTTTGCCTTGATCCACCGGACGGCCTCGATATAATCAATGGCGTAGCGGTTGTGCTCGGGGATGCCCGTCGCGACGGCGAAGATGTTCGGGTCGAAGATGATGTCTTCGGGCGGGAAGCCGATGTCGTCTACGAGGATGCGGTAGGCCCGCTCACAGACTTTGGTGCGGCGCTTCAGCGTATCGGCCTGCCCGTCCTCATCAAACGCCATCACGATTACAGCAGCTCCGTAATCACGAGCGGCCTCAGCGTGCTTCCTGAACTCGTTTTCGCCTTCTTTGAGCGATATCGAGTTGACGACGGGCTTACCCGGCAGGCACTTCAACCCTGCCTCGATGACGTCCCACTTCGACGAATCCACCACGACCGGCACCCGTGAGATATCGGGCTCGCTCATGGCCATCAACAGAAAGCGTTGCATGGCCGCCGCGGAATCGAGCATACCCTCGTCCATGTTCACGTCGATGGCCTGGGCGCCGTTCTCCACCTGTTGACGAGCCACAGACAGCGCTTCCTCGTAGTCGTTCTCTTTGATGAGCCGGGCAAAGCGCCGCGAGCCCGTCACGTTCGTCCGCTCGCCGATGTTGACGAAGTTGAGGTCGGATCGGAAGACGAGTGGCTCCAGACCGGCGAGGCGCGTGCGCCGATCTGCCTCGGGCGCTTGACGCGGGGCGATGCCGGCCAGCGCATCAACCAACACCCGTGTGTGCTCCGGCGTGCTCCCGCAACACGTCCCGGCGATGTTCAGCAGGCCTTCTTCGGCATACTCAGCCAGAATAGTAGCCATGTGCTCCGGGCTCTCGTCGTAGCCACCCATTTCGTTGGGCAAGCCCGCATTCGGGTACAAACTGGTCGGAACAAATGCTACGCGGCTCAAATCCTCAATAAACGGCCGCATTTGCTCGGTGCCGAGCGCGCAATTCAGCCCGAACGAGAGGAGCTCGGGAGCATGAGCCAGCGACGTCCAGAAGGCTTCTACTGTTTGCCCGACCAGCGTGCGCCCGCTCTGGTCCACGATGGTGCCTGAAATCATCACCGGGAGCACCTTGCCGGTCTCTCGGAAGAACCGCCGTAACGCAACCACGGCGGCCTTTGCATTCAGCGTGTCGAAGATGGTCTCGACGAGCAGGATGTCCACTCCGCCGTCTACGAGGCCCCGAATCTGTTCGGTGTACGCATCACGCACCTCGTCGAACGTGACGCCGCGAAAGCCTGGGTCTTCAACATCGGGCGAAAGCGACAGCGTCTTGTTCATCGGCCCGATGGCGCCGACGACGAAGCGAGGCCTTTCGGGTGTCTCAGCGGTCGCCGCATCGGCGGCCTGCCGGGCGAGCCGGGCGCTCGTCGCATTCATCTCGTAGACCAGCGTCTCCATCCCGTAATCCGCCTGCGAAACGGCCTGCGCGTTGAACGTGTTGGTGGAAACGAGATCAGCCCCCGCATCCAGATACGCCCGGTGGATATCCAGAATGGCCTCCGGCTGCGTGAGGCTCAGCAGATCATTGTTGCCCATCAACGGGCTTTCCCAATCAGCAAACCGCTCGCCGCGAAAGTCCTCCTCGGCAAAACCGAGCCGCTGGATCATCGTCCCCATCGCCCCGTCAAGGATGAGGATGCGGTTGGTGAGGAGGGCTTGCAGTTCCGTTAGAAGTGACATCGGTACTTTCTAAAGCAATCGAGCCGATCAACGCAGCCGGCCTACCGAAGTTCAGACGGGTTGCATCAAGCTGCCGCCGCCTCAAACCCCACCGCCTTGTGCGTACCGTCGCAGAACGGCTTGTTGGAGGACTGGCCGCAGCGGCATAGGGCGCACTTCCCGGTTGTGATTTCTGAGCCGTCGGCGGAGGAAATCGAGACCGGACCGCGCAACAGGTACGGGCCGTTTGCAGCAAGGATGATCCGCAGTACCGTCTCATCGGCAGAAGCGGAAGCGTTGTGTTCACCCAGCGTTCCGTCGTCCTCGAACGCGTTGAGGTGGCGGTTGTCGCAAAACGGCTTGTTCTCCGAGAG
>JADFLK010000102.1 GCA_022564455.1 Bacteroidota bacterium | reverse complement strand
GCAGGGCAAAAACGTAGGTAGAGTCCAGGACTCGGATACCGCTCAGGGGCAATAGGGACGTCATTCCGGCCTGCCCGCTGCCCTGCCCGCTGCCCTGCCCGCTGCCCTGCTCAGATAACGTCCAGTTGTTTCAGGCATTCCAGGTCCTCCCGGCTGTAGCCCAGGCCGTCGGTGTAGATCTCCTTGGGCATGATGGACATGTCGCCGGTGGAGACCACTTTGGCGTTGTACTCCAGCACCTCGCCACCCCGCAGTTGGTCGGCGATGGCGGGGTGCTGCTTGAACTCGTTGAGGAGATCGTAGGGCTTGAGCTTTTTGTCGCGGAGGTCGGCGATGCCGAGCACGAGACCCACGGAGAGCGTATCTCGATTGGTGTAGAGGAATCCGCCGCCCTCCACCCCGCCCGAGGCGTAACCGACGAACTCGTTGGTGAGGCCGCTGTTCTCAGAAAGTTGAAAGCGATCTTCCAGCACCTTCTGGTCGAACTGGATGACTTCCTTGACGCCCACCGCGAGGCCGTCGGCCGGGACGTACTCGGTCTGCAGGCCAACCTGCCGCGTGAGCAGATTGTTGACGCCCTCGGCGAGGATCACGCAATCGGCGTGAAAGGTCTCCTCTCCAGCCCGGATACCCACGGCCCTGCCGTCCTCCATCAAGACTTCCTCGACTAAAATGTCGGTGGCAAGGAAGGACTCTTCGGCCTGCGTGCTCTGGTCGATGGCCTCCTGCACCTTGCCCGCGAGCCATGCATCAAAACGCGAGCGCAGGACTGTGAGGCCCGTATAGGGCGTCTGGTTAAAGTGGTCGGATTTGAAATCGAGCGTGAACGCTGCGCCTTCGTCCATGAACGTGAGCCGCCGATGGTTCACGAACCGCTCGAAGCCCGCGTCCTCCTCCTCCCAATAATTGGGAACGAGCCGGTTCAGATCCGTTCCCCACAGCACACCACCGGAGACGTTCTTCGCGCCGCTCCATTCGCCCCGTTCGATGAGGAGAAACCGCGCGTCTGCACGCGCCAGCGTCATCGCCGCCGCCAGCCCGGCGATGCCTCCCCCTACGATAATGCAGTCGAGCTTGTCGTCCATCTGTGTATCCGGGCGATTCGTGATCCACCCCTACGCGGTTGTGGCCTTGGCTTTCTTGATTTCCTCAATCAGAATCGGCAGCACCTTGTAAAGATCGCCCACGATGCCGTATGTGGCCACGTCGAAGATGGGCGCGTCGGGGTTGGTGTTGATGGCGACGATGACGCGGCTGTTCGACATCCCCGCGACGTGTTGGATCGCGCCCGAGATTCCGACGCCGATGTACAAATCCGGCGAGACCACTTTGCCCGTCTGCCCGATCTGCGCCGTCGCCGGGAACATCCCCGATTCCACGACCGCCCGCGACGAGCCGATTGCCGCGCCGAGTACATCGGCCAACTCCTCCACAAGCTGCTTGCCGGCCTCGTCTTTTACCCCACGACCCGCGGCAATAACGATCTGCGCATCCGCAAGATCTACTGCGCCCGCCGTTGATCCCACGACCTCCCGAAGCGTCTGGCGCAGGGTAGTTTCATCAAACGAAAAGGGGACGTCCTCGACCGCCGCTTCCGTGGGCGCCTCGACGGCCTCGTACGAACCGGCACGAACCGAAACGAACACGAGGCTGCCTTCGGCGCGGGCGCGGGCCATGAACTTGGCCGCCATCACCGGGCGAAGCGCCTCGACGCCACCGTCCTTCACTTCAAACGAAGCCACGTCGGGCAACACGGCGGCACCTGTCCGTACCGCGAGTGCTCCGAGTACATCCTTCACGCCCTCCGACGACGGAAAGACCACCATCGACGGCTGGGCCTGCGTTATCACAGCCTCCAATCCTGCCAAAACCGGCGTATTGATGTGCCGCGCAAAAATCGGATCGCTGACGGCGTAGACCTTCTGCGCACCGTAGCGGGCGAGTGCATCAACGACAGCCGAAGCATCCGGAGACAGCACGACGGCGGCACATGTGGCATCCAGCCCTTCCGCGATCTGCCGGACGCGGGTCAGAACCTCCAACGAAGCACGGCTCGGGCTTCCATTCTGTACGGCGACGTAGGCGAGAATTGTGGACATGTTTCAGAGAAGGGTGAAACCATAGTGGGCGCGATGGTTCTCGCCCCTACGATAATTCCAGGACATTAACCAACTCGGCGACTTGCTCCTCGGGCTCACCTTCAATGAAGCGTCCGGCCTCGCGCGTGGGCAGCGGCTCGTAGCCAAGGACGCGAACAGAAGCTTCAGGAATCGCCGCGACAGGGTTGGAATCAACAGGTTTTTTCTTCGCACCCATCACGCCCTTCAGGTTGGAGATGCGGGGGTTGTTCATGTCGTTCGAGCACGTGACGAGGCACGGTGTTGGCAGCGCGATGATCTCCTGCCCTGTGTCGCCCTGGCGAGTTACGACAAGTTGGCCGCCCTCAACGGCGAGTCCGACTGCGTTGGTGGCATACGGGAGTCCGAGGCGCTCAGCCAGCATCCCGCCCGCCAGCCCGGCGTCGGTGTCCTGGGCCTGCTTGCCGGTCAGGATGACATCGTAGATGTGGCCCTTAAAGTGATCAGCTAGAAGCTGTGAAACAGCCGCAGAATCGAGTTCGGCGCCCTCCGGGATGACCAGATGTGCACCTCGGTCTGCACCCATTGCAAGGGCTTTGCGGATGGTCTCCGTCGCCTTTTCGGGACCAATAAGGACAACATCCACCTCTCCACCGTTATCGGCGGTAAGGACCAGCGCCTCCTCCACGGCGGAGGCATCGTAAGCATTCAGAATCACGCGGCCTGCGTCCATCGACAGCTCCCCATCTCGGATCTGGATGGGCGCGGTAACGTCGGGAACCTGCTTGATGCAGACGCAGAATTTCATCTACTGAACTTGCTGTTTTTGAGGCAGGGCAAGTTAACCCGTGCGCCGGTTTTTAGGTGGAGTGAAGAGAGCCGAGTACAGAAGACATTGGGCTCGGCGACCACCCCCTACCTCTCACCTTCTCAAACCCCCATTCTCTCATCCTCAAAGGTTGGGATTGGCTCCGCCCATCCCGTTTGGGAAATTCCTGCAACCACGGATGGCACGGGTGATGCCCGTCATTGAAAATGATCGGAGAGGTTCTTTGAGCAAGCCATCACAACCCCTCACCTTCTCAAACCCCCATTCTCTCATCCTCAAAGGTTGGGATTGGCTCCGCCCATCCCGTTTGGGAGATCCTGCGATGAAGAAGGCTGTGGACTATCGTCCCCACAACCAAATTGGGACAGCCATCCGAGCGAGCTCGTGACTGCCCCGATTTGGTTGTCGCACTACGTGCAGCCTTCTTCATTGCGGAGGGGGAGGGATTCGAACCCTCGGTGACGCAGGACGCCACACCGGTTTTCGAGACCGACCCATTCAACCACTCTGGCACCCCTCCGGGCGGGCGAGAAGCTACGAATCGCCGGGCAGCGGTTCTGTGAGGCGACGCGGAATTGGGTGAGGGGGACGGAGGTTGAGAGGGTGGGCAATGAGAGTACAAGGAGATGGGAGGGTTGAAGTGGATGCTACAACTTGATTTCACCCTTCTCTCTTCTCCCTTCAGCCATTAACCCCTCGCCATCGGCTGCACCACCGCCGGATGAGCTGCTTCGGCTAATTCCGCGACATAGGATCCGTCGTCGGCGCGGTTCTCAATGGCGTGGCCAACAACAATGAAACTCGCGCCGGCCTCTACCCGGCTCGCGACGGCCTCCGGCGTTCGAATTCCGCCACCGACGACCAGCGGAATCTCGACTGTCTGCGTGATGGCCGCGATCATCTCCTGCGAAACCGGATGCTCCGCCCCCGAGCCGCCATCCGTGAAGATGAGCTTCATCCCCAGCATCTCTGCCGCAAGAGCCGTTGTCGCGGCGATTTCGGGTTTGTGACGTGGGATGGGCGCCGAGCCGCTCATGTACTGCGCCGTCGTCATCCGCCCGCTTTCAATGAGCAGATAGGCCGTAGGGATGGGCTCCATACCGAAGCGTTTGATCATGGGCGCGGCGTGGACGTGCTGGCCGATGAGAAGCTCGGGATTGCGTCCACTCATAACCGAGAGGAACAACACGGCATCGTACGCGGAGGCTAACTGGCTCACCGATCCGGGGAATCCGATGATGGGGCGGTCGGTCGTCAATTTCATGCGGCCCACGTAGCGATCCAGTTCGCCGGAGTGCATGAGACTACCGCCGATGAAGAATGCGTCTACGCCGGCGGCGGTACAACGCTCCGTGAACTCCGGCGCATCGCGTTCGGGCAGCTTGTCGGGGTCGACCAACACGATAAAGCCAGCGCCTTTCTCGCTCTTGGTAGCGAGGAGGTAATCGTAGATGGAGCGGTTGTTGGAGGCTGCGGCCACGGGTCGTGTGCTATCGGTAGCGGTGGAGTACGGCAAGGTAGCGGCCCACCGCATGCGATTTCAACAGGAAGAGGGCGCGAGCCGAAGCCCACGCCCTCCTGGATGGTCTGTAATGCACGGCGAACTACTTCGCTAACACAATGCTCCTTGAGGCTGAAAAGCCGTCGCCGATGGCGCGGTAGACGTAATACCCGCTGGCCAAACCCTGTGCGTCAATGACGAACTCACGGCTCTCGCCTGCTCTCATCGGGCCCGTGTAAATCGTCTGCACCTGGCGTCCAACCGCGTCAAACAGAGCCACAGTCACGTATTGCTCTCGCGCAACAAAGAACGTAAATGTTGACGTGGGATTAAACGGGTTTGGATAAGCTGCACTCAGCGTGTGCGTCCCCGGAATCCCGAGATCCACCTCGATTTCATGGCTGTACTCAAAGGCTCCGTCAAAATCGATCTGCTTAAGACGGAAGGAATACCGCACACCGGAAATAAGGTTTGTAGCGGTATACCGGTAGAGTTGAGCTTCTGTGGTGGTTCCATGGCCATCCACAAACCCTAGCACTCTCCAATCGTCACCAGCCCGGGCCATCTGCACTTCGAAGCCGGCATTATTTGTCTCTGAGGCCGTCGCCCATTGAAGATGAACATCCCCTTCTTCGATCACGGCGTCAAAGGAAAGCAATTCTACGGGGACCGGATTCGTGACGTCGTAGCCTTGAGTTACGTAGTGCGTATGCATCGTCGTCACATCTGCGTCCGAGTAACCCATGTTGAACGCCGCTTGCAAGACCGCTTGCGCAGCCACCGGCTGAGACGTGCTGCTGTTGGTCATTGCCAGGCCCTCAAACATGGCTGTGTCGGTGGGCTCCCGACCAAGATCGTCCCAGATTTTCAAGTTTGAAGTGGACCAGTGTTGCCCGCGCTGATGCGGCGCACTGCCCGTTGGGTACGTAGCGGAATAGTTGGTAATCCGGCCGGGCCAACAGGGGTTGTGGCCGTCCCACTTGAACACCCAGTTGTATTCCGGGTCTGCCGGTGTAAGCAACCCGAGGCTACGCGTGTACGAAACAGCAACGTAGTCACCAATACCCTCGCTCAAGCCATCCGAATTGGATACACCACCAGCAATCCAATCGTGTATGCCGTGGCCCAGTTCGTGAATGATGACATCCGCGTCTTCAGAATCATCCACGCACCCTTCCCCAAAGGCAACGCGGCCTCCTGTATAGTGCGAGTTATCCGCACCGTTCAGGCCGTGTGGATCGAACTGGACACCTCCCGGATACTGGCGCGGTGTCAACGGAATACCAAGCGTTTCGGTTATATACCGCATGTAATTGTCAAGCTGCCAAAAGACGTTAACAGCCTCGAATGCAGAAGCGGACCGCGTGAAATCCCACGTATCCGAAGGCTGCTCAAACAATCCGAAAAAAGGAGACTCGAAGTCTGCAATGACCGCGTACAACCCGTCCAAGTGATAATCCACTCCATCGAATGTGATGTCCGGCAACGTCACCATCGAGCGCGCGGCAGTCAGCTCAGGCGAATCGGCGTCGTTGTTATCAACATAACCGGGGTCGCCATAGGTTGCTCCGGCGCGCGTGAGCGGGTCAGGATCGAAGATCCAGCCCGTACCGTCGACACGCGAATTTGTGCGGTGCGATTCGGCTGTCGGAATCATCGCAGGAGGATCTTCGCCGTCCTTCTTGTTGTCACCCTTATCGTCACCCCGGTGATAGACCGTATGATCCTTCACGCGAATGAACTCCCCCGTGGTAGCGTCGATGATGGCTTCCCAGTCGCCAATCGGCGAGCCGGGCACCACCCGAATACTCCACGCCAGTAGCGCTTCGTCTTGCGTTGGGTAAACGATAAGCGTGGTTTCATCGGTGAAAAGATCCCCGGAAACACCCAGGTGATCGAATGCTGCCTGACGGGCTGCGGAAGCACCCACGACAGGTATCACGCTCGGCACCGAAACATCGGAACGAAACTCGTTCAGTACGAACTGCACGCGATTCTGATTATCGATGTTGATAACCGTTTCGGGCACCCAAACCGGAACGCCGTCCACAGTCTGCCTGAATCGCACATTGTGGCCTGCCAACCCACTCCGGGTTGACCGGTATTCCAGATCCGACAAGGAGCTAATACGAAGTGCGGGTGCGTGATCACTCAGATACTGCTCGGCCATCGCCTGGGGTGAGTCCGGCCTGACGGAATAATTGACTTGGGAGAGCGCACGTGGCGTGCCGTCAACATCACTGATAAACGTATTCGGGCCAATCTGTGAAATCGACTCGACGTAGTCCTCGCCGATCTCAAGCGGCGAACGCTCAGCGGGCTTTTGCGCCCACGCTGATGTTGCAACAAGGGCAAGGGCTATTGCGAAAGGGAAACGGAAGTTCATGATGACCCAGGTTGGTTTTGTGTATCCGAATGCCGCGCATCGTGCGGCCTGCCTTGAAAATACAGTCCGATGGCGCGACTCCCAATTCGCAACCACTGTCCTGAGCAGTTTGAACAAAACGTAACAGGCGTGCAACGCGCAGAGACGTTGCGTGCCACGTCTCTACCGAAGTGCTTGCAGTTCTTCGGCCACTGCTCCCAACGCTTCACCCAGCTTCTCCGGTTGTTTACCACCCGCCGTGGCAAGGTGCGGGCGGCCGCCTCCGCCTCCGCCGATTTTCTTAGCCAGAGCGCCGACGAGCTTGCCTGCCTGAATGCCCTCTTTTACCAGGTCATCGGTCACGGAAGCCACGAGGAAGGCTTTGCCGGCATCGAAGTCCGCGCTGCCCAGGACGGCCACGGTGTTTTCTTTGAGTTGCTCGCGGATCTGCTCACCAAGGTCGCTGAGGGTTTTCATGTCCGCGCCGGGGATTTCGCCGGTGATGAGGCGGATTCCGTCTACGTCCTGCGCGGCGGCTATGAGTTGGTCGAGCCCGGCCGATGCAGCTTGCTGCTTGAACGAGGCCAGTTCTTTTTCCAGCGACTTCGTCTGCT
>JADFLK010000101.1 GCA_022564455.1 Bacteroidota bacterium | reverse complement strand
AACCATCGGTGTCGAATGATAGATGGGAATGGTCCTGTATGACGGTGGTTACATCGTCATCACGCAGATCGATAACCCGGCTGCGGAATAGGTTGTTGGTGTTGGTGTCGGGAGCGCCACTCTCGTTGTACCAAGTGTGACAAGTTTCCTCGCCGGAACCAGCGTTACTGGATATACCGATAACGCCTGAAAGAGGGCCAAACTCTAAACTGTCCTCATTAGCTACACGAGTAAGACCCAGGCCGACATATTGAGGCTTAAAGCCAAATCCGGTGACTACCCAAGTCGCACCGCTGGTTGGGCTATCGACAGAGAAAACCTTACCGCTCCGATCATCCAGGTCCATGATGAGCGAATATACCTCCATCCCCGAACCCGAGCCAGTGTCGCGCGTGGTAACGGTGACTTCGTACCGCCCCGAGCCCGCCAATCCTACAACCTCCGCGCGGTGATTCGTTTGCATTAGCGCAGAAGCCGCGAGCCGCCGCCCATCGGGTGTGCTCACCATAAGATCTGGGACGAAGGCAGCCGAGGTCAGTATGATCGTGAACGCATTCGAATCCGGGGCTTCGAAGTAGTAGTAATCCTCAAGATGGTCGCTGTAGCTGACCGCGTCGCCCTGCTCAAGCGCCCCGGCTGCCAACTCCCCACCCAGATACACAGGCGATTGCCGTAATGCCGTAGAGTAGGCCACCTCATCCGCAGCCTGGCGGCGCGCCAACTCGGCTTGGTCAACCGGATCATCCTGACGGAGCATGAACGCCGCGCTGAGGACCGATACGAGCACGAGACCAGCGAGCACCGCGATCGTAACAGGCCGCTGCCTCATCGCCGGTACGATGGAGTGGACCGAGAAGTCTGAAGGTGTTTGTGGTGGGGAAGTCGACACGCCGGCTTCAACCGAAGCGCAAGAGAAACGGGCGGCAAAGATAGGGGCCGAACTGGCCTTTGGCAGGGGCGAACGCTGCCCCTACCCCGAGGGTTGCCATTTACGCGCATCCAAAATTGAACCACCGCTTGGCTTCCGCAAACGAACGGTATAGGGACGAATCGCATTCGGGATGCCAAGCACGACAGATTGTAGGCGCTAGCCCGTACCGAACGCCCGCAATCCGTTCATAAACATCTCTACGGCCACGGCGGTGAGTACCATGCCCATAAGGCGCTCGATAGCAATGAGCCCACGGCGGCCAAAGAAGTTACTCAGGTGGTTACCCAACATCAGAATCATTGCTGAGGCTGCCCACGCCAAAAGCACAGCCAATAACCACACTGGCCATCGCATCGGGTCGCTACTCATGATGAGCATGACCGACGCCATGGCACTCGGGCCTGCCAGAAAGGGAATCGCCAGGGGTACGACAAACGGTTCACCCTCAATGTCTTCAGCCATCGGTCCGCCTCGGCCCGGAAAGATCATCCGCAGGGCAATGAGAAAAAGAATGATGCCACCCGAGATGGAGAGGGCTTGCTCCGAGATTCCGATTCCGTGCAGCACGTGAGGCCCAGCAAAGAGAAACAGAACCAGAACGCCGAGAGCGATCAGTAGCTCGCGGACGATCACCTTACGCCTCCGCGAGGGCTCCACAGGAGCTAACGTCGCAATGAATAGCGGGATGTTTCCGGCCGGGTCCATCACCAAAAAGAGTAGCATAAAGGCCGAAAGGAGCGTCATTGCACTACCTGTCTACGCAAGATGTACACCTGCGACGGTCGAATCTTGCGAGTCTGCCGGAAAAAGGAATTGGCTTGCGCCCATCCCTGTGAGGAGATTCTGCATTACAAAAACCTGTGGTTTTGGCAAAAAGCGAAATCCACAGCGGTCATCTACGCAAGCTCACATTTGTCAGGTCGGGATTGGCGCCGCCCATCCCCGTGGGGGAATCCTGCATCACAACGACCTATGGCTTTGCCAAAACGCGAAATCCACAGCGACCATCTGAACAAGCTCATGGCTGCTATGGATTTCGCATTGCGCGTTCCGCGCGGTCTTTGTAATGCGGAGAGGGAGGGATTCGAACCCTCGGTACCGGGAACCGGCACACACGCTTTCCAGGCGTGCCCCTTAAGCCACTCGGGCACCTCTCCGAAGAACGGAAGGGCAAAGGTAAAAAGGGTGGCATCGCGGCGGCGGTGCAGTATTGGCAAAAAACAGCCTTTGTTCTTGCCTGTCCCGAATCACCCTCATACCGCCATGATATCCTTTTCTTTCTTCTCCAGCATGGCGTCCACCTTGCCGGTGTGCTCGTCGGTGTGTTTCTGGAGGCGCTCCTCGGCCTCGAAACGCATATCCTCCGGCATGTGCTCGTCGGACTGGAGCTTCTGGATCTGGTTTTTCGCATCGCGGCGGACATTGCGGATGGACACCTTCGCCTCCTCGCCCTTCACACGGGCTTGTTTGGCAAGTTCGGTGCGGCGCTCTTCCGTTAAAGGCGGGATGCCGATGCGAATGAGTTCGCCGTCGTTGGTTGGGTTGATGCCAAGGTTTGCCGCCTGTATGGCGCGCTCAATGGCGCCAAGTTGCGTCTTGTCCCACGGCTGGATAACAATCAGATCATGCGACGGCGTGCTGATGCTGGCCACCTGATTGAGTGGCATCATACTGTCGTAGGCCTCCACGCGAACGTCTTCCACCATAGTTGCGCTGGCCCGCCCGGCTCGGATGTGGCCCAACTCCATAGTGAAGTGCTCAAGCGAGTGGTCCATTTGCTGCCGGGCATCTTCGAGAAGTTCTTTCAGTCTTTCAACGATCATGGCAGGGATGGAATCGGCGGTTCAGGTTGCGGGAGTTGGGGATGCCTCCCGAGCCATGACGGGCTCGGTTCCGGATTCCCAGTGAACGAGCGTACCGACGGGCTCGCCGCGAAGTATGCGCAGCACGTTGCCACGCTCGTTCATGTTGAAGACAATGAGCGGCGTACCGCTCTCTCTGGCCAGGGTAATAGCCGTGAGGTCCATCACACCGAGTTCGCGGGATAGTAACTCCATGCCACCGATGGAGGCGAAACGGCGCGCAGACGGGTCGCTTTCCGGATCAGCGGTATACACGCCGTCCACGCGAGTGCCCTTCAGGATGAGTTCGGAATCCATCTCGGCGGCGCGGAGGGCTGCGGCCGTGTCCGTAGAGAAGTACGGGTGCCCGGTGCCCGCGCCAAAAATGACCACTCGGCCTTTTTCTAGGTGGCGGATGGACCGGCGGCGGATGAACGGCTCCGCGATCTCGTTCATCTCGATGGCCGAGACGAGGCGCGTGTCGAGTCCTTGTTCTTCCAGCGCGTCCTGCAATGCCATACCGTTAATCATCGTGGCGAGCATGCCCATGTAGTCCGCGTGGGCGCGCGAGGACATCTGGTTCCCCTCCGGCGAGACACCCCGGAAGATGTTGCCTCCACCGATGACGAGTGCGATCTGTGCACCGGCGTCTACGGCTTCGCGAACATCAGCGGCGTAGGCATCCAGAATGCTGTGATCAATGCCAAACTCCTTGGCACCGAGCAGCGCTTCTCCGCTGAGCTTGAGCAGAACGCGCCGATATTTTAGTGCGCCGGACACAGTTACCTCGAAGTCGGTGGGGCAGGGCGAAAAGCCACGGAAGGTACACCGGAGCCCCTTCCTCTGGCAATCGGAACGAGTTGAAACAACCGTGTGGACGGACCGCGACAGGCTCTTGGGGATGGCGAGTGTTAGTCGCCATCCACCAGTCGCTCACCGTCAATCGCCCACCATCAGTCGCCCAGTGCAAAGCGCACGAACCGCTTGAGTTCGGCGTCGGCGTTCTGCAACATCTGCTTTACGGACATCGAGGAGTCCTTCACGAACGGCTGCTCGACGAGTACGTTGTCCTTGAAGTAACGCTCCAGTTTGCCGGTGGCGATCTTGTCGAGGATGTGCTCGGGCTTGCCGGCGTTGCGGGCCGCTTCGCGGCCGATCTCCATTTCCTTCTCCTGAACCTCAACCGGAACGTCGTCGCGGGTAGTTGCAATCGGGTTCATGGCAGCAGCCTGCATCGCCACGTCGCGTCCGGCGGTCTGGAGATCTCCGGAACCTGACAGCTCAACGAGCACACCAAGTTTGGAGCCAGGGTGAACATAGCCCACGACCTGGCTTCCGTTTGTTGCCTCGATCACCGAAACGCGACGCACGTCAATCTTCTCACCGATTTTGCCGGTAAGGTCGGTGATGGCCTGCTCAACGGTGCGGCCACCGCCGAAGTCGAGGGCGAGGAGGGCGAGGCGGTCGGGGGGGCGGTTCGCGAGGGCGATTTCCGCCATCCGGTCAGCGAAAGAGGTGAACTCCTCGTTCCGTGCCACGAAGTCTGTCTCCGAGTTCACCTCAACAATGACGCCGGTCATCATGTCGGCAGCGGTAGCCACAGCCACAACGCCTTCAATTGCTTCGCGGTCGGCGCGCTTGGCGGCCACCTTCTGCCCCTGCTTTCGGAGGAGGTCGATAGCCATCTCGAAGTCACCGTCGGCCTCCTGGAGTGCTCTTTTGCAGTCCATCATGCCTACGCCTGTATGTTCGCGGAGTCGCTTTACGTCTTGAGCGGTGATGTTCATTGCGGTACAGTATTTCGGGATGAAATCAATGGATGGCGGAACCTGGAAGCGACGCGATCGCCGCTCTTTTCTACTCTCCTCCCCAACTTCGGGCACAACCTCAGGAAGGTTATGTTTCGGTTTGTTCGGCGGACGCTTCGAGCGAGGCTCCTTCAGCAGACGCAGCGTCGAACGTTACTTCGATTTCCGCTGCTTTCGCCTTTTTCGCAACCTTGGCGGCTGCCATTTCCGCCGCCTTTTCTTCTGCGATTTCCTTGGCTTCGGCCTTGCGGGTCTCAGCCTCCACCTGTGCGGCTTCGCGCTCAATCTCGCCGGCTCTGGAGCCTTCCAGGATTGCGTCAGCGATAACGCGTGTGAACAGGGCTACCGATTTCACGGCGTCATCGTTGGCAGCAATCGGGAAATCGACAAGGTCGGGATCACAGTTGGTATCGGCCAGGGCGATAATCGGAATGTTCAGCTTACGCGCTTCGCTTACAGCAATGTGCTCGCGGCGGATGTCCACCACGAAGATGGCGCCGGGCAGGCGGTTCATTTCCGAAATTCCACCGAGGACACGCTCCAGCTTTTCGCGCTCACGCCGCCGCATGAGGCGCTCTTTTTTCTTGAGTTGCGCCAGGGAGCCGTCTGCCTCCTGCCGTTGAATTGCCTCCATCCTGCGGATGCTCTTGCGGATTGTCTGGAAGTTGGTGAGCATGCCGCCCAGCCAGCGGTCGGTCACATAGGGCATACCGGATCGCTGGGCTTCCGTGCGAACGACCTCCTGTGCCTGCTTCTTTGTGCCGACGAAGAGGATCTTCTTTCCGCGGGACGCGAACCGGGCGGCTGCGTCTGCGGCCAGATCGAGCATCGACTGCGTTTGCTTCAGATCGATGATGTGGATGCCGTTGCGCTCCATGAAGATGTACGTCGACATCTTCGGGTTCCAACGGCTGGTAAGGTGCCCAAAGTGGGCGCCGGAGCGCAAAAGCTCCTCAATCTCAATGCGAGGCATAGGGTTTGGTTTTGGGTTGATGCCGCCCCTGCCGTCATCCACCGCCAACGATCCCGGGTAAACCGGAACACCCGTCGGGGCATCGGGCAAGGTGTGGGGTAAAGGGTTGGAAGGACGAAAGGTTTGCAGATTAGAAGATTGGTGAGTCGTGGTGACTCAACCTTCAACCTGTCTATCTTCAAACCCGCGAAGCGCTAGCGCTTCGAGAACTGGAACTTCTTGCGGGCCTTGGGCTGGCCGGGCTTCTTACGCTCCACCATGCGGGGGTCGCGCGTCAGGAACCCGGCGGCACGTAGCGGAACGCGGAGTTCTTCATCATACTTGATGAGAGCCCGCGCGATACCCAACTGCGTCGCCTCCGCCTGCCCGGTGAGGCCTCCGCCCTTCGCGTTCACCAGTATGTCGAACTTGTCGCGGTTCTCGGTAAGGTCGAGCGGGCCTGTGAGGGCCTTCTGGCGAATTTCAGTGGGGAGGTAAGTCTCCAGCGGCCTCTTGTTAATGGTAATCTTGCCGGTGCCGGGGCGCAGGTATACGCGTGCTACACTGGTTTTGCGGCGGCCTATGGCCTGGTACTGGATGAGGGTTGCCATGTAAGTTAAATCTCTTGGTTACAGCGCCAGCGGCTCAGGCTGCTGAGCCTCGTGCGGATGTTCGGGGCCGGCGTACACCTTCAGCTTTTTGAGCATCTGGCGGCCGAGGCGGTTCTTCGGGAGCATGCCTTTTACGGCGTTCTCGATAATGAATGTAGGCTTCTTGACTCGGACGTCCTTCGGCGTGATAATGGTGACGCCACCCGGGTAACCCGAGTGGCGGAAGTACTTCTTGTCGGTTTCCTTGGCGCCGGTGAAACGGGCTTTGTCGGCGTTCACAACGACAACGAAATCACCCGTGTCGATGTGTGGCGTATACGTGGGCTTATGCTTGCCGCGAAGAACGGCGGCGACCTTCGACGCGAGCCGCCCGACGACCAGATTCTCTGCGTCAACGATGTGCCACACCTGATCGATTTCGCCGACCTTGGCACTGTACGTCTTAAACGAATTGTGATCCATGAGAATGGTATGAGTCCGAAGGCAAGCGCCAATTAATCGAAAGCACCGCCGTAGTAGGCAAAAACAGGCGGACCGAACGTGCAGAACAGTATGGGTCACGCAAACCCAGCCAACAGAGGCGCGGGCAGAGCTTGAAAAGGTACGGAGCCGTAGCGATTCAGTCAACGAATCGACCTCGCCAAAGTGCATCGTACCCCACTGGTTCAACGATTCTTAGCACAATCCCAACGGGATCGCCGGCTTCGACCACTAAATGGCGCCACAAGCCTATCTTCGGCGGCCAGGATCATGGGTCGCACCCCTCCCCACCACATGCGTCCATCGTCATGAACAATCAATATATGGAACGGCTCAACGTGCTAGCAGCGCGTCTGCCTTTTCATTTGGACGATGTAGAGCGTGTGAACGCCGTGTTCCTCCGATGGCACGTCTCCCGGGGAGAAGACGACCGTAAGACATTGGATATCTGGGTGTATTGCCGCACGCAGTCGTACGTCCTGCACAAATTGGCGAAGGATACCGAGGCAACGCCGAACGACTTCGATCAGCTTTCCTCGGTCGTGTTCACCAAGGTTCGGAGTGGGATGGAGTCGGTTCGCGAGCCCGAGCGATTCGCCAACTGGGTGAACGTGGTTTGTCGGAACGCCTATATCAACGAGCGGAAGAGAGAGCGCCCGCGCGATGAGCTGAATGAAGAGATGCCCAAGGACGATACGGCTCCGGCGTTGATGGATTTGGATCGCGCAGAGATCATGCGTGCCGTTGACGGCGCGATCGGCCGGCTGCCTCCCTCGC
>JADFLK010000100.1 GCA_022564455.1 Bacteroidota bacterium | reverse complement strand
ACCGCTCAACATCACTTGTGTCGGCGAATGAGAATACCTCGTCCCAAAAAGTGCGATTGGACGGCCCGTGCGGTATGGACGCGACCGCTCGGTACGACACATATAAGGTTTTCGTCTCAGCATCGTAGTCGTACCAATAGATCCGGTCGAGTTGACGTAGCCACCGGGGCGCCTCGCTGCTCTGGCGCATATCGACCCAGCCAGACATCTCTCTTGTTGCGAGCGGGTTGTGTCCGCTCGGTTCGATTCGTTCCAGCGGTATCAGGATAACCGTGTCGAGTACTCCATTCTTGTCAATGACCACGGTTAGGCGCTCCGCATCATCGGCGATACCGAGGCCATCTAGGGCTTCCACCATAGTGAGGTAATGTGGTGCCCATGCCCTCACCCACCACTCGTTCTCGTGCGAGACTAGAGATCCGGCTGCCGCGAGGGCATCCTCCACACTAACACGACCAATTTCTACCACCCTGCCGCCGACGATCTCGGAGTATTCGGCTGCGGCGCGCTGGACGAAGAGCCCGTCATCAAAGAGGTAATATTCGACGGGGTAAAAACGGACGCTGAGGGCCGGGTCGGCAACGGGGACCACTGAAGTATGTGCATCACCTAGCCGGGCCACAAGACGTTGGATCGCGACCATCCACTGATTGGCATCCATTTCGGGTAGGCCGCGACGCACGTCCGCGACAGCCGCATCCCAATCGTCACGACTGATCTGACCAAACGGGTTCGGGTGCCGCTCAGGGAGCTCCTGGGCAAGGACGTCGAGGTCCTGGCTCCAGTCGGGCGCTCCAGAAGGCACCTGGCTTGCTGCCGACTGAAAGAGGAGAATGGCTGAGAATAAAATGGAGATGAAGCGGGACATGGGACGATCCGGTTAACACCTCTCTAAATCTACCAGACAGAAGTGTATCCACAGCCATTTTTCAACGTGATTGGAACGGCTACTTGAGAAGCGTCAGTCGCTGCCTGAAAGCTCTGGGAGAGCCACCAGCCTCTGGCTCCATCACGGCTAAACGAATACGAATCCAGCCAGCATCTCGCAGAAGCTCGGCTTTGCGTACTCTGCGCAGGTATTGGGGAGAACGGCAGGAGTGTACGTGGTACGGGTTGGCACCCACACCCAGCGCATTACGCTCGTGAAATAGCGAAGCTCTGCCCAAGCCAACTGGAAATGCCGACGACCCGGCCAAAACGGAAGGACGATGCGCCGAAGTCGAACGACAGGTCATCATGAGGCGTGGGCGAAGACGGCCCGGCCGACGTTACATCTTACCGTCGATGGTGTCTAGGGTAGCAGTTCAACCAACCCTACCTTCATGACCAACCGCCTGACACCTGACCTCGTTGAGCTCGCAACCGTCCTCAGATTGCTAGTCCGCTGGACGCAGGGCGAGGAGAACCGGGCACTGGAGAGGAGTCTCCGCTGGCGGCGAATGGATCAGGAGAATCTGGAGAAGTCGTCTTCTACGCCTCACCCGCCGGCGGGCGAGGGTCGGCTCGAAGCCTCGGCCCTTCATTCACCCGGCGCTCGTGCTCTCGACTTCTTCGCCCGCCGGTTCGGCGTATTTTGGAAGGCGATGCCTCCAGAGCCCCAGAGACCGAATCACCCGCTCCTCATGCTGCTGGACAAGACGCGGGTGAGGCAGCTGACCGTCGAGGTGGACGGGTGGAAGAAGTGGGGCGTGCCGGAAGCACCGTCCAGTCCTGCGGGGGAGCCGTTGCCGACGCACCCACCGAACTTACTCAAGCGGCAGAGTCTCAGGGGACAGGCTAGGCTTTGCCTGAGAAGGGTTCCGCCTCCGATTCTGAACTAGGGCCTGTTCACAGTGAGCGTGTTGAGATTGGTTCGAGGACAGTCTGAGGCCGATTCAAGGCGCGCGAGGAGGTCGGGGCAATAGTCCCGAACGACGAGTGCAACGCCGAAACGGTCCAGAATGGGCCGAAACGATCCTTCATGATTTACTGTGAACAGGTCCTAGAACTGCAGTTCTATCCCCGTCTGCCACTCGGCGAACGTGCGCTCTACTTCTTCGTTGGCCTGTTCGCACTTTCCGTCTTCTGCGGCCTTCGCTGCTTCGCCGCGGGTCCTCGTTTTCATCCGTCAGTTCTCCGCGGGTTGAAATACCTGGATGCGGTCGTTGTGGAAGTCTGCTACGTACGGCTGGCCTTCTAAGTCGACGGCAACGTCGGCCGGGCGGCTACGGCCGTCGCCACGTTGAACCGGCCGGGGCCTGTGCTCTCAATTGGCGACGGCGTGGAAGGATTCCTCGCTCTCAATCGCTTCCAAGATCGGGCATTCGCTCGTTGGTCCGCGCCCGCTACAAGAAGTTACCAGTCTCGTCAACTGGTTCTTCATCCGCTCCAGGTCACTGATCTTCTTCTCGATGTCGACGATTTTTGTCGCGGCACGCTGCTTCACTTCACCGCGGTCCGTTTCCGGGTCAACGCGGAGCGAGAGCAGCTCCTTGATCTCGGACAGCGTGAAACCGAGTTCCTGCGCCCGTTTGATGAACCGGATGCGCTCAACGTAGTCCTCGGTGTATTGCCGGTAGCCGGATGTAGTTCGAGGCGGCTCGGGAATCAGCCCGCGCTGCTCATAGTAGCGGATCGTCTCAATGTTCACGCCGGTACGCCGGGCTAATTTTCCTCGGGTTATCATCTTCATCGCTCCTGGCGCTCTGTGGGGTCAGCTCGGCGGCAGTGTATCGTCGGAGACACGTTCAATCCGTTGCTCATGCCTGCGTATTAATCCGCAAATGGTGACGCAAGTTCTCAGCGAACCGGCTCGAATTTCTGGATGCGGTCATTGCCGAAATCGACGACGTAGAGATTCTCGTCCACATCGAAGGCGATATCCGTGGGGCGTTCGAACTGACCCGGGCCTGAGCCCTGCGAGCCAAAGGCTGAGACGAACTGGCCATCTTCTCCAATAATCTGGATGCGGTGGTTGTAGAAATCGGCTACGTAGATATGGTTCTCTGGTCCAACGGTAACCGAGGTGGCCACGTTAAAACGACCTTGCGTCGAATCTGCCCAGTTGATGTCATCTGGAATCATCCAACGAAAGGCGCCGTCGGCATCGAAGGCCTGAATGCGGTGATTGTACGCATCACCCACAACGAAGCCACCATCAGGAAACAGCGCCACTGCGGTCGGATAGGTAAACTGTTCTGGCTCAGGCCCATCTTCTCCGGTCGTGCCAAACTGTCGGACCAAATCGCCCTCCGGGCTGAGTACTTGGATACGCTGGTTGTAGAAATCAGCTACATAGATGCGACCATCGGCATCGACTGTGGCGCTGGTCGGCGCGTCGAATTGTCCCGGTCCTGCGCCCGCCGAACCGATCGATGACTGCGGAGTGCCGTCGAGTGCGAAGCGCTGCACACGGTCGTTGAGATATTCCGCAACGTATAAAGTGCCTCCCTGTACGCCGAGATGCATTGGTCGCCCTAACTCGCCGGGGCCACTTCCCTCGGAGCCAAACTGGCGAAGGAATAAGCCCTCCCGGTCGAAGACTTGAATCCGGTTGTTGCCCGCATCGCTGACGAAGACCTCCTCGCCGGAGATGACGATGCCGATAGGCTCTCGCAGTTCCCCCGGTTCGGCGCCTCTCTGGCCCCAGGTCTTCACAAAGCGATACGTGGGTGTTTCCGGCGTAGACGGCTGACAGCCGAGCAGGGACACGGCAAGAGAGGCCAAAAGGAAGAGGCGTTTTGCAAAAAAAGCAGTAGGCATGGCTAAAGGTTCCGTCCGGGAGTGTTTGCAGGAGGGCCTAAATGCTGAAGCGCGAGCTCAGCGTGATGATGAAGTTGTTTTCGAGGGCGCTTCCGTTCAAATCCTGGACAACAGGGACTTGCACAGCCGCTTCGAGAATGATCCGCCTGGTCACGTACTGAATGCCCGGCGCGATGTACCAAGTGGTGCCGCCCGAGTTCACATCCACGGCACCGCCCATCTCGTTCTGGTCCTGCCAGATTACGTTCGTCTCTAGGTTGCCATAGAGGAAGCTGGGCAACCCGCTACTGAGGCGGCGTGGTAGGAGGCGCACCTTCGTGGCCACGTCCAGGCGAGCCTCATCCCCGAACTGAAAGTCATCGGCTTCCGTGCTGAATTTGTAAGATGCCGAAACATCGATTTGCCAGGCAAAGGTTTGCCTGGTAAACACCACGCCCGCGAAGGGGTCCCACGACCCAGAACCTAGTTGCAGTGGCGGCGGCAGTAGGCCCAAGCCGTCCGTTGCGTCATTCGTGCCGGTGGGCAGCTCAACTCCGGCGAAAGGCGCGAGCCGGGCGGTTTCACCGCGCCGGTTGAACTGGTACACCGTGTAGCGCGCAAAAAGACGAGCGTCGGCCAGCCCCGAGGTCTTCCTTGTGACGCGGCGGCCCTGTGGTGTGGTGACCTCCAGGTTCTTATCGAGGATCGGAAGAACACCGAACAATGTTAGCTTCGGCGTTACGCCGTAAACACCGACCAAGGGAAACGCCAGCACTCGCAATTCCCGATCCATCTCACTGGGGTCGCCCGTAGAGCGAATGAGTTTCGACTGAACGCGTATAATTCCCTCTCCTGCGCTTACGGGCAGCGCTGTATTCGTCGTAATCTGCGCGCGCGCTGGTGAGGCCGCGATTATTGCCAGCAGCACGAAGGCAGCCGCATGTGGCAAGGGTCCAGGCCCAATTCCTTGAAGGAAGAGGAGCACCTTTTTTCCGCAATGGGCTTGGCAAGTCATCGACCAACCCCCGATGATGTTCGCACCTCTTCGTTGACGAAGACAATACTTCGCGCTTCGAACCCGGCCTCGGCGACTGCCTCTCGAAGGCGTTCTTCGGAGACCGTTGCCCCCTCGTCCATCTTCAGTTGAACCCTGCCCTCCTCCAGCAGAACGGACAGCTCAGCTACGCCGTCGATCCTCTTCAGGCGCTTCTCGATACCATAGGCACAAAAGGGACATGCAATCCCGTCTACCTCGATGATGATATCGGGATCTTCTATGAGTTTGTCATCCTGAGCGCTCGCTTGCTGTGCAAGGGCCATCGTAGCGAAAAGTGCAACGAGCGCACATGCGGCGAATCGTCTACCTGCTGTCAGCGGTGCTGGGGTTGGTCGTTTCATGGTGTGTTCCATGGTTTTAGTTCGAATGGGGTGAATGTGAATGCGATGAGGGTTCAGTCTATAGGATTGGAGTCTTAAATCCCGTAGATCTGTTTGTTGGTTAAAGCTGTTGTCCTACGCCCGCAGCCCGCAACGCGTCCTCGGACACACCTCGGTCGACGCAGCAGGTTGCAGGTATACCGTCAACGACAACGGCCGGCACGGACAGTATCGACAATGCTGCGGCCCGACGCGCCACCTCTGGATCGTTCAGATCCAGGACGGTCACATCGCAAGAAGAGCAGGCCAGGGTCTCGACCATTTGGAGGGTCTCGATACAGATGGGGCAGCCTGCCGTATAGATTTCTATGAGGCGTTTGGGACTCATCACGATACGTCTAGGTTGTCAGGTTTGTCGCGAAGACATCTACAGCCTGTTGTATACTACAGAGTTCCGAGGTTCATGAAAACTTTACAACCAGAGATTTTTTCGATACCCGTTCATCCTATTGCTCCGAAAGGAGTAACCTTAACTTAGGCGCGGTTGATTGTACTCCACGGCTTCACCCCGGTAGTTCGCGATGGTAGACAAAACGATGGTGCTGGTCCACTTCTACCGTGCTGCGGTCGTGCACGCGGACGTATGGCGTCGGCGCCTGGATGCCACGACGAACTGGGCGGTGGTGACTACGGCCGCGGTGGTCACATTCGCGTTCGGCGAGGCGCAGGCTCCGCATTTTGTCCTCCTGATGGCATTGTTGTTCACTCTGTTCTTTCTCGTGATGGAGTCACGCCGCTACCAGATCTATCATGTGTGGGAGCTTCTGATCCGCGACCTGCATCAACACCTCGTCCGGCCGGCGCTATTGCAAAACTCGGAAACGGACAAGGAAGCCATCGAGGCCGGCCTAGCGCAGATCGCGCGGGATCTTGGCAACACGCTCCCGCGAATATCCCTCCTCGGGGCGGCCGGACTTAGGATTCGCCGGAACTACGGGCCTCTGTTCACGATCTTGCTGTTGGCCTGGCTGCTAAAGCTGTGGCTTTACCCCACGCCTTCCTACGAGGCCGCGGAATTCGTAGCTCGCGCCGCCGTAGGAATCGTGCCCGGAGCTGCCGTCCTGGTTGCGATGGGTGTCTTCTTCGCCCTTTGTGTGATTGCTGCACTGGGCGCGCCCTCCGAGCACATCGTCGACTGGGCGGCCGACGCCTCACCGGCCAGGAAGCTCGTCCGCCGAAGGGGGCAGCCAAAAACATAGGATGCGGCCGCGATGCCGCTAATGGCAAGGTGCGCATCCTATCTTCTATCTCAACCTCGGCATAACCGTCGTCATGCACTTCATCGTACTTGTTCTGTTCTTTGTGATGGCTGTCGTCTCCACATCCGCCCAGTCCGCTGATCCGGTCGTTCTTGTTGTCCACGGCGGGGCGGGTACCATTAGTCGGGATCGGGTGACGCCCGACAGGGAGACTGCCATCCGCTCGGCACTGGAGGAAGCCCTCCGCGCAGGGTATGCGGCCATTGAGGAGGGCAATCCTGCGCTCGACGGTGTGGTGGATGCTATTGAGGTGCTGGAGGATGACCCGCATTTCAACGCAGGAATCGGCGGTGTTTTTGCAGCCGACGGCACCGTGCGTCACGATGCCTCCATCATGGATGGCGCTACTGGGCAGGCGGGCGCGTCGACGGGGACGATGCACATCCGCCACCCCATCCAACTGGCGAGAGCCGTGATGGAGCACTCCGTCCACGTGATGCTCAACGAGGAGGGCGCGGAGGAGTTTGCCATCCAACAGGGTTTGGAGATCGTGCCGAATAGTTTCTTCCACACCGAGCACCGCCGAAGGGCGCTGGAGGCCGCCCAGGAACGTGAACGCGAGCTGCAAGGTGATGCAGGCTATGTGCCCGAGGAATGGCAGATGATCGGCACGGTGGGGGCAGTAGCCCTCGACAACGAGGGGCATCTCGCAGCGGGCACCTCCACGGGCGGGATGACGAACAAGCGCTGGGGCCGAATCGGCGACTCGCCCATCATCGGCGCGGGGACGTTTGTCAACGATGCGACGTGCGGCGTCAGTTCGACAGGCCACGGCGAGTACTTCATCCGGCTTGCCATCGCCCACGACATACATGCGCGTGCGATGTACGGCGGAGAGACCTGCACCGAAGCCGCTGAAGCCGTTATTCACGAAACGCTGACCGAGGCCGGTGGCACGGGCGGCGTCATCATGCTGGATCGCCATGGCAACGTGGCCATGCCGTTCAACACGAAAGGAATGTACCGGGGCTATATCACCCGGAGCGGGCAGGTCACGGTCAAGCTGTACGCCGACG
>JADFLK010000099.1 GCA_022564455.1 Bacteroidota bacterium | reverse complement strand
CGAGTGTCGTCCTCGGCGTTGCCCTCGGATTGACGAATGCGGCGGCCAGCTTTCTGTTGTACAGAGTAGCGCGCAACAAGCCGCACGGGGCGTTCATGGCGATTGTTTTCGGAGGGATGGTGGCAAGGATGATGGTGGTGCTGGCATTACTTGCTCTCGTAATTGTCTTCCTGCCCGTCAACCGCCTCGCCTTCATCGGCGCGTTCTTCGGCGCGTTCACTGTGGCCATGACGGCGGAAGTCATTCTGTTGCAACGTCGGGCTTCGCCGCCCGCTTCTTCTTCCACCGAAAGCCCGCCCCGGTCAAACGGGGGCTGACGCCTGTGTTTCGTGCGCCTCGCATGAGGATCCTTCCGGCCTTCCTGCGCACCCTTTTCGCCTTCATGCTCCTCGCCGAGCCCGTAGCGGCTCAGGAGCATCGTGAAACAGCCGATACAGCGGCTCACGGAGAAGAGCTGGACGCTCTGCATCACTCGGCCGACGGCTTCTTTCTCGACTTCGAGCCCATTGGTAAAGTAGAACTGCCGCGCATGTTTGTTGTGCGCAATGAAGAAGGCGGTCTCGGGGTTGATTTCTTCCTGTCTACCTCCGCAGCCGTCGCATCCGGTGAGTACGTAGTGGGCGCGGAGGGGCACGGGGAGGAAACGGAGGCGCATCCAGCGAACGATGCCCCCAGCGAGGCGGCAACCCGTGGACGTGAGGACGCTCCAGCCGACCCGCTTGAAACAGGCATCGTTCGCGCGCACGGTGAGATTGTCGCCGACCTGTCCTTCACGCGGCACACCATCTTTATGCTGCTGGCCGCACTCTTGCTGCTCATCGTTTTCCTGCCACTTGGTGCGAAGTACCGCAAAGGCATCGGGCGCACGAGCGCACCCAGGGGTCGTCTCCAAAACGCCATGGAGGCGACGGTTATTTATGTGCGCGAGGAGATTGCCAAACCGACGCTGGGCGACAACTATGCGAAGTACATGCCCTACCTGCTCACGGCGTTTTTCTTCATTCTGTTCGGCAACCTGCTCGGGCTGTTCCCCTACGGCGCGGCGATGACCTCCAACATCGCCGTAACAGCGGTGCTTGCCGGGTTCACGTTTGTCATCACGCAGTTTGCCGGCACGAAAGATTACTGGGGACACATCTTCAACCCGCCGGGCGTGCCCTTGCTGGTGAAGCCCATCATGATCCCCATCGAGATCATGGGGCTTTTCACCAAGCCGTTCGCACTTGCCATTCGTCTGTTTGCGAATATGACGGCAGGCCATCTCGTAATCTTGAGCCTCCTCGGGCTGATCTTCGCCTTCAACAGCATTTTCGGACCGGTAGTGGGCTGGGGCACATCGGTAGCGGCCATACCGATGACGCTCTTCGTCTACTTCCTGGAATTGTTGATCGCCTTTATTCAGGCATACGTATTCACAATTCTATCGGGTCTCTTCATTGGGATGGCAGCCGCCAAGCACGAACATCATGGCGACGACGATCACAACGACCAGACCGCCCACGAGAAGGCCGTGCAGGCGTCCGCGCCCCTTGTAGCCGGAGGCGATGGTAACGTATACCACGAAGAACAGAAAACGGTTGGTACCGAGGCCGCGATGGCACTCGCGCCCGCCTGATTTTTCTTCGCTGCAGCTCCACGCACGCTTCCTCGAATTCCAACAACCGGCGGGCTTACTATCCGTCTTCCAAACCGTCCACCTACACTTAACTCACCCCAACCTCCATCACCATGGATCCTCAATCACTCGGATATCTCGGCGCCGGAATCGGCGCAGGCCTCGTTGCTCTCGGAGCAGGCATCGGCATCGGTCTTCTTGCGGCATCGGCTCTGGAAGGGGCTGCACGCCAACCAGAGGCGCACGGTGAACTTCGTACCACGATGATTATCGCCGCTGCGCTCGTTGAGGGTGTGGCCCTCTTCGGCCTGGTGATCTGCATCATCCTGGCAACGGCGTAAGTGGATTGGGGGATGGCCTGGACGGCTGTCCCCTGCTCGCTTCGTGTCATTACCTGCTTTCGGAATCATGACTCTTCTGCTTGCCTCGTCGCTGTTGTCGCCCCATGCGGGGCTGATTTTCTGGACGCTCATCGTTTTCGCACTGCTGTTATTCGTTCTCGGGAAATATGCCTGGAAGCCAATGGTGAGTGCCCTTGATGAGCGCGAGAAGACCATCGAAGAGTCGCTGACGCGCGCCGAAAGCGCACTGGAAGAGGCTAGCCGGATGCAGGAGGACAACGAGGCTGCCCGCCGAGAGGCCGAGCGCCAGGCGCAGAGCATCCTCCGCGACGCCCGCGACGCTTCTGACCAACTTCGTTCCGAGGAGGTCGAGAAGACAAAGGCCCAACTCGCACATATGCAGGAGCGGGCCCGTTCGGACATCGAGCGCGAGAAGACGCAGGCCCTTGTGGCTCTTCGCGCCGAAGTAGCCAGCCTTGCCATCGGTGCAGCCGGCAAGATCCTCAACGAGAATCTAGACGACGACCGCCAGCGAAAGCTCGTTGAGTCGTTCCTTGACGACTTGCCTAAGAACTAGATCGTGTCGCGTAATGCGTAAGAGTGCCGGTTTCGGTGCCCTTTCGCATTACGACCAATTCCAGCCCAATGAGTCATCCCGTCGCCCGCCGTTACGCGCTCGCCCTCTATCAGGAGGCGCAGGAGAAAGGATTGGCCGATCGTATTGACGAGGACATGGATGCTCTCCGTGAGACGCTTGACGGCTCGCATGAACTTCTTTCACTCTTGCGAAGCCCTGTCATCCCTCGCCCGAAGAAGGAAGCCGTGCTCGGGCGCCTCTTTGAGGGCAACGTGGATGATCTGACAATGCGGTTCATCAAACTGCTTGTCGAGAAGGCTCGGGAGGCGCTTCTTCCGGACGTCGTTGTTGCGTACAGCGCCCTGAAAGACGAGCGTCTTGGTGTTGTGGAAGCCCACGTGCGCACCGCAAAGCCGCTCGGTTTCGACGAGGCGGAGTCCCTCCGCAAAGCCCTCGAAGCCCGTTCGGGCAAGAAGGTCCGTATGAAAATGGACGTGGATCCGTCGCTCGTCGGCGGGCTCGTTGTCCGCATGGGCGACAAGGTCTTTGACCGTAGCGTCCGCCACCAGCTTCAAATTCTCAACGCGCATTTTCAGGAGCGCGCCTTCCTTAGCCAAAATTAGTTCGTTGTCCGTTGTTAGTGGTTAGTTGATTTTCATCAACCACTAACAACCAATTACTAGCCACTGACTACGCCATGTCAACCGCAATTCGCCCCGATGAAGTCACCGCCGTACTCCGTTCGGAGTTGGATGGATTTGAGTCCGAGACCGATGTGTACGAAGTCGGCACTGTTCTTCAGGTCGGCGACGGCATCGCGCGCCTCTATGGCCTCGCCAATGTGCAGGCCGGCGAGCTCATCGAGTTCCCCGAGAGCGGCGTGACGGGCATGGTGCTCAACCTCGAAGAGGACAACGTGGGGGCAGTGCTCTTCGGCGGGGCAGACTCCGTGAAGGAAGGCCACGAAGCGCGCCGCACCGCGCGCATCGCTTCGATCCGCGTTTCCGAGAGCATGCTCGGCCGCGTCATCGACCCACTGGGCAACCCGATTGACGGCAAAGGGCCGCTCACGGGCAAATCGTACGAGATGCCGCTGGAGCGCAAGGCGCCGGGCGTGATTTTCCGCGAGCCGGTTTCCGAGCCGCTCCAGACGGGTCTCAAGGCTATCGACTCGATGGTGCCGATCGGCCGCGGCCAACGCGAACTCGTTATCGGCGATCGCCAGACGGGTAAGACGGCGTTGCTCGTCGATACGATCATCAACCAGAAGCGTACGCACGAGGAAGGCGAAAAGCCAGTCTATTGCATCTACGTAGCTATCGGGCAGAAAAACTCTACGGTGGCCCAGGTTCATGGTGCACTGGAGAAAGCAGGTGCGATGGACTACACGGTCATCATCTCCGCGCCCGCATCCGACCCGGCGGCGCTTCAGTTCATTGCGCCGTTCGCCGGCGCGTGCATCGGCGAACTCTTCCGCGACACAGGCCGGCACGCCCTCTGTATTTACGACGACCTCTCCAAGCAGGCCGTGGCCTACCGCGAGGTGTCGCTGCTGCTCCGCCGTCCCCCAGGCCGCGAAGCCTACCCCGGCGACGTGTTTTACCTGCACAGTCGCCTGCTGGAGCGCGCCGCGAAGATCAACGCCACCGACACCATCGCGCAGCAGATGAACGACCTCCCAGAGTCCCTCAAGGGCATGGTGAAGGGCGGCGGATCGCTTACGGCGCTTCCGGTGATTGAGACGCAGGCGGGCGACGTGACGGCGTACATCCCGACCAACGTGATCTCGATCACGGACGGCCAGATCTTCCTCGAAACCAACCTCTTTAACTCGGGTGTGCGCCCGGCAATCAACGTGGGTATTTCGGTATCCCGCGTGGGCGGAAACGCTCAGATCAAGGGCATGAAGAAGGTCGCCGGCACGCTCCGCCTCGACCTCGCGCAGTACCGCGAGCTGGAGGCGTTCTCCAAGTTCGGCTCCGACCTTGACCCGGCGACGCAGCGGCAGCTTAGCCGAGGCGCGCGCCTCGTGGAAATCCTCAAGCAGGGACAATACGCGCCGGTTCCGGTTGAAGAGCAGGTGGCCCTGATCTACGTGGCCGGCAAGGGCCTGATTGACGCCGTACCCATCGCCGACGTGAAGGCGTTTGAGGCCGAGTTCCGTGAAGCGCTGCGCCTCAAGCACGCGGATGCACTTGCATCGGTTGTGAGCACCGGCGAATTGACCGACGTGGCCGTGGCCGCCTTCGAGCAAGAGGCCAACGACCTCGCCGCCCGCTACACCTCCTAGAGACCTATCGCTTGTAGGGGCGACCTGTCGGGTCGGCCCCCGCCACAAGACCAACCAAGATGGCTTCTCTCCGCGACACTCGCACCCGAATCGAGTCGGTTAAGAACACCCAGCAGATCACCCGCGCCATGAAGATGGTGGCGGCGGCCAAGCTGCGGAAGGCGCAGGAGCGCATTTTCACCGCTCGCCCGTACGCGTTCAAGATCCGCGAGCTAATCGGGCACCTCCGGCAGCGCCTGGACCCTCTCAGCCACCCACTGTTCCGCCCGAGGGAAGAAGTGAACGCGGTGCTGCTAATTGTCGTTACGTCGGATCGCGGCCTCGCGGGTGCGTTCAACACGAATATTATCAAGAAGGCCGAGGAGCGCATTTCCGAGGCCTACGCCGGCCACAAGGCTGCCGGCAACCTGCACATCCTCGCCATCGGCCGGAAGGCGCACGAGTATTTCGCCAAGCGCGGCCACCAACTCGTGGGCGACTATCGGGGCGTCTTCGATGACCTTCGGTTCCCCATTGCGGGAGAGATCGTGGACATCGCGGTGGAAGGTTTCGAAACCGGCGAGTGGGACCACGCGGAGGTCGTGTACAACGAGTTCAAGAACACGATCACGCAGAACCGGATCGCTGAGCAGTTGCTGCCCGTCCCCACGGGTTCGTTTATCACGCCTGTCATGGAAGCGAGCGCCGATTACGGCGATGTGAACGAGGCGGAGGGCGAAGTAGAGTACATCTTCGAGCCCAGCCCCGAAGCGCTGCTTGAGCGCCTGATCCCCGAGTTCATGCAGTACCAGCTTTGGCGGATGCTTCTCGAATCGAACGCTTCCGAGCAGGGTGCACGCATGGTGGCCATGGACAACGCGACCACGAACGCGGGCGAGCTCCTCAAAGACCTCCAACTCATGTACAACCGTGCGCGCCAGGCAGCGATTACCACAGAGATCATTGAGATTGCCAGTGGCGCCGAGGCGTTGAAGGTGGGTTGATTTTGGTAAGGCATGCTCGGCGGGCGCACCGTGTTGTAGATGTTACGGTGTTGTATACCAGCGGACGCACCGGTGAGGCATCCCTATTCTCGGCACCCTACCCCAGCACCCCCAACATCTCCTCTATCCGCGTCAGCTTGACACGCGGGCGGCCCTGCTTTTCGCCTGCCGTGGATTCCAGATCGTTGATTCGCAGCCAGTCGGCGTAGGAGAAACACTGAGGCTGGCGCTCGCGGATGAGGGATTCAGCCGCTTCGCCTGAAGGATGTTCGGGCTGGAAGTGGCGGTCGTTTTCCGCGTCCTCCAGCATGTGCCCAACCGTCTCCTGCGCGTCCGGTTTGTTCGTGCCGATCACGCCGGACGGCCCGCGCTTAATCCAGCCGGAGACGTAGAGGCCGGGGACAGGATCCCTGTCCGGTTCTTGCATAACGCGGCCCTCCTCGTTCGGAACGATCCCCCAATCTTCTCGGAACGGTACGTCGGGCAAAGGCACACCTCGATAACCAACCGAGCGGAAGACGAGGCCGCACGATAGCTCCTCGGTTTCCTCAGTGGCGCGCGATCGTAGACGACCATCCTCCGTGCGGTACAGTTCGTTGCGCACGAGTCGTACAGCGCCGACATGGCCCGTCTCATCATCGAGGATTTCGGTAGGGGAGACGAGGAACCGAAGTACGATCCGCTTCGACTTGCCCTCAGGCGTGCGCCCGGCAACGTCTTGCAACAATTCTACCTTCTTGGTGAGGAGGCGGTCGCTAGCCGCTTCCACATCTTCTTGACTGAGGGCATCCAACTCGGCTTCGTCGGGGCGTACGATGAAGTCGGCATCCTCCATCTCGCCCAGTTCCTTGACCTCAGGGTTGGTGAAGGCCGCCTGCGCTGGACCACGACGCCCGAGCATGACCACCTCACGGATCTTGCTCTCGCGCAGCGCCTCCAATGCGTAATCCGCTATGTCGGTCGTGGCCAACTCTTCCGGTGTTCGGCAGAGGATGCGCGCCACATCCACGGCCACGTTGCCGACGCCCACTACGACAACGCGCTCGCAGGAGAGATCAAAAGTGCGCTCGCGGAAGTCAGGGTGGGCGTTGTACCACCAGACGAACTCTGTGGCTGAGTGGCTACCGAGTAGGTTCTCACCTGGTATACCCAGGCTGCGGTCGGTCTGCGCGCCTGTAGTAAACAGCACCTGATGGTAGTGTTGTCGGAGATCGTCCAGACTCACATGCTCCCCAAAACGGACGTTGCCGAAGAACCGAAAGCGCGGGTTCGCGGCCACTTTGTCGAACACCCGCGTAACGTTCTTGATCTTCTCGTGGTCGGGCGCTACGCCGCTGCGGACGAGCCCGTACGGTGTGGGGAGCTCATCCAGCAGATCCACCTCAACAACCACATCGTCCTGTTTCAGCAGCGCGCCGGCCGCGTAAAAACCTGCCGGGCCGGCGCCGACGATGGCAACGCGAAGGGGCGTGGCGGTTGTTCCGATTGAGGGCATGTTGGGCAGCGCGACGTGAGCAAGATGGCGGAAGGATACGCGTTTGCGCAGAAACACAGTTCTCCGGATTGCGTACGCTGCAATTCGCTCGCGTTCGGGCAAAATCCACTTGGCCGGGCGTGGCCTCACTATCTATTT
>JADFLK010000098.1 GCA_022564455.1 Bacteroidota bacterium | reverse complement strand
GCCGATTTGAAAATCGTGGCTCTGTATACGTCTTCGAGCGGCAGCAGGATAGTTCTTGGCTCGAAGTGGCAATACTCACGGCTTCCGACGGAGTAGCGTTTGACCTTTTCGGTTTTGGCGTGTCACTTTCAGAAGAAGGCCGTGCCCTCATAGGGGCTTCCCTCGATGACGACCTTGGTACGGACAGCGGCTCTGCGTATGTATTCGAGCGGCAGGAAGACGCGTCGTGGGTGGAAGTCACAAAACTTACTGCCTCCGATGGAGCCGCTTTAAATTGGTTTGGAATCTCGACATCGATTTCAGTTGACCGAGCCCTCGTCGGAGCCCCCGGCGGCCTTGCGGGGAGTGGATGTGGTTCGGCCTACATCTTTGAACGGCAGGAGGACGGCTCTTGGCTGGAAGTGGCAAAACTGACGGCCTCCGACGGAGCCGCGTTGGATCGGTTTGGCCTCTCGGTTTCCTTATCGGCTGATCTCGCTATCGTAGGAGCACATCTCGACGACGACCTTGGCACAGACAGTGGTTCGGCCTATGTCTTTGAACGGCAGGAAGACAGTTCCTGGCTCGAGGTGGACAAGCTCACCGCCTCCGACGGCGCCGCGGATGACCACTTCGGCATTTCGGTGTCGCTTTCGGGGGATCGCGCCCTCGTGGGGGCCTCAGGAGATGACACGAACAGCGGCTCGGCGTACGTGTACGAGCGGCAGAGTGACGGCTCCTGGCTCGAGATCGACAAGCTCACCGCCTCCGACGGCGCCGCGGGTGACCTCTTCGGCCGTTCGGTGTCGCTTTCGGGGGACCGCGCCCTTGTGGGGGCCATGTTTAACGACGACCTGGGCTCGAACAGCGGCTCGGCGTACGTGTACGATAACATCTTCCCGACCGCGGTAGAAATGACCGCGGACTTGCCCCAAGGCTATCTGCTATCGGCGCCTTACCCGAACCCGTTTAACCCTCGCGCCGTGGTGCCGTTCGAGGTGCCGGAAGCGGCGCACGTCCGGTTGACGCTCGTTGACATCTTTGGCCGTGAGGTTGCAATTCTATTGAACCGACAGGTAGCCGCCGGAAGCCACGAGGCTGTGCTCGACGGTGGCCACCTGGCCAGTGGGGTGTATCTCGTTCGCCTAGAGGCAGAAGGAGTAGTCCATGCCTCGCAGAAGGTGCTGTTGCTACGCTAGTGGAGGGCCGAGGGGCCCGGGCCACCCCTACCGCTAGGATTGCGCGCACCACCCCACGCCCCACGATTGGGTCCCATCACCCGTAGGATTGAGATGACGCGCCTCGGGATCATCGTTACCAGATGAGAGAGCCAAATGGCCGAAACGTGGTCGCTAGAAGGAAGCACAGCAAGGTGGTGCACGGGTGTGAGCTTATTGGCCGCGCATGCGCTGCACGGCTTCGGCGGTAGTCCACGTTGTGTTGGCGATGAAGCGGAAGTTGGTCTGTGCGGCCGCGTTCCCATCTAACCCGGGAAGGATTGCGGAGGCCGTGGCGTCCGTTACGACGGCGACCTCGAAGCCCATCTCCAATAGCTCTCGCATGTGCGATTCGACACAGAGGTTGCCGGACATGCCGGCCAAGATCACCCGGTCGATCCCGCTCTTGCGGAGTTGGAGCGCTAGATCGTTCTGCTCGGGCCCGAAAACCTTGTGGGGGCTGGTGACGACAGTCTGCCCGTCCTCGATGTACGGCTTGTAGCGCTCGAGCCAGTCGGCTCCCGAGCCCTCGAAGCCGTCGAGATCAGTGGGACCTGCGCGATCGAACATGCCGATGTCGTGCATCAGCCTCTCGAGCGCGCCCTCGAACTTCCAGCCGTGGTCGGTCGGGAAGTAGTAGTGGGGTGAGATGAAGAGCCCGATGCCGCTCTGCTTTGCGGTCCGCATGAGCGTCTCGAGGTTTTCGATGGTGTTGTTGGCCGCCACGCTCTCGCCCACAACGTGCCAGGTCACACCGTCGGGTGAGAGGAAGTCGTTCTGCGGATCGGTGATCACGAGGGCTGTGCGGTCGTCCACGATCATTCCAGGATCGGGAAGCTGCGCCTGAACACGTGCTGCGAGGGTGAAAAGGGTAACAGCGGTCAAAGCGGCTGTCTTCAGAGTGCGTTTCATGGTTTGGCTCCTCTATGCAATCGAGCTGATGTCCGTCCTTCGGGTGTTGTATATCGGAGGTATTGGCTTGGGTCAATACGCCGGAAGGAGGTCTCGATCTGGGTGGTTGTCATGGCAATGCGTCGCCCTGAATGGGCAGTGAGGGGCACCGCCGCGGTAGGTTATCTGGGTTTCAATGAGAGGTCTTCCCTTTAGATGGAGTTGTTGAAAGGCGGAGGTGACGGGTCAAACCGGCTAGGCCCCAACCTGTCATGGTATGTGGGGGAAAGCCCCCACGATATTCGAGTGTAGCAAGCAGCCATGAAAGATGCAAATGGTTGAGACAGGAACTATTCAGAATTGGCCGAGGGCTTCGAGCCGTTCCTCGTTCGCATCGGAATCCACGGGCGAGAATCCGGCTAGCGGTAGGTTCAAAAAACGCAACCAGACGAGGGCAAGCGGAAGCCGAAAACACTGAAAAAGGCGCAAGCACCTTCCGTAATGCTTCCGTAAGGTCAAAATGATAGTAGCGTAAGTACAAGGTATTATGGATTTGTGCTTTAACCTGGGCGGTTCAAGTAAGACCCAAGGCAGGAGCAGAGGCTTATTTCAGCAGAAGGAGCAAAATTGGATGTGGTGCCTTTTGGCGGAATTCAAGACCAGGACGGCCAAATCGCCTGGCCTCCGGATCAGGCTTTCGTGATGTCGGTAGTTGGTTTCGACGAAGCCTCCAAGAGTACGCTGCGGTTCGTGTTGCCTGACGGGACACAGTTTGACGTGGTTTCGCTCGAAGGCCTTGGTATGCTCAAACTCATCGCGTGGAATGAGCGGCCTCATGCTCGAGCACGGGACGCTGTGGACCTCTGCATCATTCTGGTCAATTACCACACGGTGGCCGGCGAGACTCTTTACACTGAGCATGACGATCTCCTTGATGACGATTTCGACTATCAGATAGCGGGCGCTCGCATCTATGGCCGAATGATCGCCCCGTTGCTGGCGCCCAATGATCAGCTACGAGGTGCGCTGGTGAGCGTGCTTCAGGAACAGACGGGAGATGCCGGCCATTCTCCTCTAGCACTGGCGATGGGGAGTGAGTGCTGCGGAGAATACGAACGACGGTTTCAGCTTCTGTGTGCACTACTTCGTGGCATCGAAGACAGGTTGTAGTCACGGTCGGATTTATCGGATCTCAGCTGCAACCCGTCCGGCAGTTTCTTTGAAGGCCCGGAACGCGCAGCCGAGATCCTCAACAGCCTTGCGGTTGCTGTAGCGGTACGTTGCCGAGGCCGCCCGCACGGTTTCTCGCGTGATGAGCGGCGTGGCTCGAATTAGCCGGGCCAACGTTTCTGAGACCGTTGCTACCGCCATAGCTGGGCCTCGGTTAAGTCTGAGCCGCGGGAGTTCGGTATCCAGAGCCTCTGCGAGCGTGCCGAAAATCTCTTCCCACGAGAGGTTTTCTCCGCCGAGAATGTAGCGCTCGTCCGTGGTTCCTCGCTCCATTGCAGTGCGGATTCCGGAAGCGACATCCTCCACATCTACCACGCATGTGCCACCGGATGGAATGCCTGGCACGCGTCCATCTCGCACCTTCTCGACGATGGCCATCGTGTTTTCGCCGGCTCGGCCGGGACCGAAGATGAGGCTCGGATTGACGATCACGGCGTCGAGGCCCTCCGCGATGGCGCGGTGGACTTCCATCTCGGCCAGATGCTTGCTGACGGCATACGCCGAGTTCTCCTTCGACGCGGTCCATTCGGCCGTCTCGTCGATAAGTTCGTGTTGGCCACGCGTCCGTCCCAAAGCTGCGATGCTGGATACGTGTACCATCCGCTTAACGCCTGCTTCGAGCGCCGCGTCCGCCACATTGGCCGTGCCGCGCACGTTGACATCCATCAGTTGCGCTTCGTCTTTCTTCCCGCCAAACCCGACGTACGCCGCGGCGTGGAACACGTGTTGGACGCCTTCCATCGCTGCAAGAACCGACGGATAGTCCGCGACATCGCCGATAGCGTGCTCGATGCGGTTTGATGCATCGCCCAGCAAGTCAAGCTTCGAGTGCTCTCGCCGCAGGATGCGCACGGCATGGCCTTCCTCCACGAGTTGCCGGGTAAGCGTTGCGCCGAGAAAGCCGGTTGCGCCGGTGACGAGGATCACTTTGGTTTCAGGTTAGTCAGCAGGGTTACAGATTGGAAGGTTCAAGGTTACAGATTCTTCAGTGCAAGAGATAGCAGCGAGGCCTGCATCCCACTGAATCTTCAACCTTCTAACCTTCTAATCCACAACCTGACAACCGTCCAACAAATAGAGCCTTCCAACCTGAAAATCTTCAATCTTCTAATCTGCTAGCCTTTAATCCAGTTCAACAAGCAGCGCATTCTTCCCTACGGTGTCGCCGGGGGCCACATGTATGGCCGCTATACTTCCGGAAAGCGGTGCACGAAGCTCGTTTTCCATCTTCATGGCCTCCAGAACGACGAGCCCTTGTCCTTTCTCAACAGCTTGCCCCGGCTCGACGAGAACCTGCAACACGAGGCCAGGCATCGGGGCGTGGACCTCACGCCCGGCAGCCGAATCTGCTCTGTCGAAGCCGAACTGCTCCAGCAGCAGCGCTGTCTCGTCCATCACAACGGCATCTTGCCTGATTCCTCCCGTCGTAATCCGAATGTGCTCGCCCTCTTGCTCGAATGTGATGACGTGCGTCTTCCCATCCAGAATCAGGAGGCCGGAGTTTGAGCCGAGGCGCTCGAAGCGGGCGTCCACCGGCTCGCCGTTGAGGGTGAGGGCGTCGCCATCTCGGTGAAGGTCGAAGGCTTGGTCGCCGAGCCGGATCTGGAGGGACATCGCAGGGTAGGAATGAGCGGAGAAGATAGTGTTCCTCCTCGTGCCTTTTGGGCAGAATAGGCACTTTGAACACGTACTCGAAGCCAATCATGCATCCTCCGCTCACCACTGAACTACTGCTCTCAACGTATTGCAGCGGCCTCTTCCCGATGGCCGACCCGGATGACGACGGTCGTATTTCATGGTATGCTCCCGATCCGAGGGCCGTTCTTCCACTCAATGGACTGCACGTATCGAGGTCGCTGGCGCGTACGATTCGTCGTGGGAAGTTTGAGGTCAGTGTGGATCGGGCGTTTGAGGCCGTGATGCGGATGTGCGCAGAGTCCGCGCCGGGCCGCGAGACCACGTGGATCACCGAAGAACTGATCGGTGCCTTCGCGGAATTGCACGAGAAGGGCTACGCCCACAGCGTGGAGTGCTGGCGAGATGGCGAGTTGGCCGGAGGCCTCTACGGAGTAGCAATCGGAGGTGCATTTTTCGCCGAGTCCATGTTCAGCCGCTCCCGCGACGCCTCCAAGGTCGCGCTGGCGCATCTGGTGGACCGGTTGTGCGCGACCCGCTTTGTTTTGTTGGATGTGCAGATGAACACGCCGCATCTGGCGCGGCTTGGCGTGGTGGTCATCTCCCGTGAGGCGTACGAAATCCGCCTTGCTCGTGCTCTCACCGTCTCCACCGACTGGAACGCCAGCAGTACGGACAGTTGACGACTTCGTAATCCGGTGAGTTCTACCGGGGGCTATTTTGGCGTGTCGCTCGTTAGAAGATCGCATCCCTCCCGAATTGCCATGCTCCACCATCTCCTCCTTGTTTTTGTACTTCTGTTCATCGCGTGTATCGACGCGCCCGCGTCCAATTCCGAACAAGGCCCGCCCGTGGTGGCCGTTTCGGATACCACAATCGCAGGAGAGGAGACGATGGTTGTCTTTGCGCGGGTCATGACAGCGGCGCGTGCCGAGGCCTTCCATGAGCGCCCGTTCGGAGAGGTTGTTCAGGCGGTTGGGGAGGTGCTTATTGGCACGCAGTATCAGGATGGGTTGCTGGATGTCGGCGCCGAGGAAACGCTGGTGGTCGATCTGACGGCGTTCGACTGCGTGCTGTACGTCGAGAACGTGCTGGCGTTGGCGCGTGGCATCGCACAGGGGGACTACTCGTTCGCCGGCTACGTGGCCAACCTCGAAGACCTCCGCTACCGCGACGGCATCATGGCCGGTTATTGCTCGCGTCTCCATTACTTCACCGACTGGATGTACGACAACGCCTCGCGCGAGCATGTGACGAACATCACGCAGGATCTTGGCGGAGAGGCCCTTCCCAAGACACTCGATTTCATGACGACCCACCGCAGCGCCTACGAGCGCCTCGCCGGCGATTCCGCCTTCGCGTGCATTGTGGATATGGAGGAGGCCATTCGGGGGCGCGAATTGTTCTACGTACCACAGGATCGTATTGAAAGCGTTTACGATCATCTCAAGGCAGGCGACGTGATCGCTACGGCCACGCACATCGGTGGCCTTGACGTAACGCACACCGGGTTTGTCTATCGCACAGACGACGGCGGTGTTGGTTTTCTGCACGCCTCCAGTACCGGCGAGGTGAAGGTGGCGGACGACCTGGCGGCCTACATCCGCAGTAACGATGTGCAGATCGGCATCATCGTCGCACGGCCCGTTGATCCGAAGAGTGAAGAAGAGGGAATGTGATGTCTGACATCGCCTGTATCGGCGTTTATACTTCCGGTGGAGATGCTCCCGGTATGAACGCGTGTATTCGCGCCGTTACGAGACGGGCTCTGGTGGCCGGCAAGGAGGTTGTTGGCATCACGCGGGGCTACGCCGGGATGATTGAAGGTGAGTTTGTTCGCATGGATCGGCAATTCGTTTCCAACATTATCCAGAGAGGTGGAACCATCCTGAAGAGTGGCCGCAGCGCGAAGTTTCGTACGACGGCCGGACGCGCGAAAGCAGCGGATAATCTTCGTAATGCTGGGATCGACGCCCTTGTTGCCATCGGCGGGGATGGGGCGTTGCAGGGTGCAACGATGCTGGCCGAAGAACACGGCATCGTCGTAGTCGGTTGCCCCGGCACTATCGATAACGACCTCTTCGGAACCGACGAGACCATCGGGTTCGACACTGCCATCAACACGGCGCTGGAGAGCATCGACAAAATCCGCGATACGGCTGATGCCCACGAACGGCTGTTTCTGATTGAAGTGATGGGCCGCGATTCGGGGTTTATCGCGTTGGCGTGTGGAATCGGCGCGGGAGCGGAACTCATCGTAATCCCCGAGGAGCTAGACGACATCGAAAGGATCAAGGGTCGCCTCGCGGAATTAATGTCGCAGCAGCATCGCAGCAGCATCGTGGTGGTCGCCGAAGGGCCGGGCCTGAACGGGGCGCAGACCATCGCCCAGGCGCTTCCGGCCGACGAGCGGTTTCAAAACCTCGATCTTCGTGTGACCGTGCTTGGCCACGTGCAACGCGGCGGATCGCCCCCGGCCCGTGACCGCGTACTGGCGACGAGGTTCGGGGTAGCCGCCGTCG
>JADFLK010000097.1 GCA_022564455.1 Bacteroidota bacterium | reverse complement strand
GCCTCCCGATCGTCACCTCTTGCCGAAACACGCAGCCGCACGATACCCGCTCCGGGCAGGTAGGCCAGCGAGATCCCGTTCGTCAGCACATCCGACAGATCTCCGAGGTGTTCGGCCAGCGAAGACTCCCCCTGCCCCACCGTCAGCAGGGTTTTGTGGAGGATAGTGGTGTCGGATATTTCCAACAACCGCGGGAGCACGTGCTCGCGCATGATGGCTTTCATCTCGTACGGCACGCCGGGAAGCACGATAAGACATTGCATTCGGCCGGCCACTTTGCGTTCGCCCCAAAGCCCCGGCGCGGTGCCCTTGGGGTTGAGAAGTGGCTCGAAGCCTTCCGGGACCTCAGCCAGCTTTCGGTTCGCCTCGGGGAGATCCCACCGCCGCTCGATAAACACCCGTTCAACCTCCACCATCACGCCGGGTTGGAAGACGAGCGGTACGCCGAAACTTGAGGCAACGGCCTCGCGCGTTACGTCGTCGTGGGTGGGGCCGAGGCCTCCGGTGGCCACAACGAGATCACTCGTTTCAAGACCACGCTCAATCGCCTGCTGGATAACCCGAACATCATCGCCGACCGTTTCCATCCGCATGACCTCCACGCCCACCAGCCCGAGTTGCTCGCCCAGCCAGGCAGCGTTCGAGTTCACGATCTGGCCAATTAAAATCTCGTCGCCCACGGTGAGGATGGTGGCGGTCATGGAATTTTGATTTGCGATTTCGGATTTGGGATTACGGATATCGGGATTTCGGATTTCGAATTACAGATTCTGGATACAAGATTTCAGATTCTCGATTTCAGACTTGAAACGTACGATATCGGATATTGGAAGAATCAAAACTTCTTCGATGCTCGCCTCCGCCCCTTCACCTTTTTCCTTCACTCTTTTCCCTTTACTCTTAACCCTTCACCTTTTTCCCTTTTCACTTCTCACTTCTCCTTTTTACCTTTACACTTTACTCTTTCGCGTTCACGCGGTCGTACCACGCCCGAAGCGTCTCCACATCTTCGTCGTTGAGCCGCCTCATGCCTGCCGCTGCTTCAATGAGAGCATCGTAATCCGTGAGGGTGTGGAGCGTCACATCATCTTCCTTAAAAGCCCGCGCAGCCTTCTCGAATCCATACGTGTAGATGGCAAGCACAGCTACAACGTTGGCGCCCTCCTCGCGCAGTGCCCGAACCGCAGCAAGCGAGGAACCCCCGGTCGAGATTGTGTCCTCTACGAGTACCACGCGGCTGCCCTGTTTCAGAGATCCTTCGATCAGGTTTTCCCGCCCGTGGCCCTTCGCTTTCGAGCGCACGTACACCAGCGGAAGCTCCAGCCGCTCGGCCAGCCACGCCGCGTGAGGGATGCCGGCCGTAGCCGTCCCGGCTATCACACTCGGACCGTAAGCGTAGTTCTCAATCAGCGCCTCGAACCCTTCCGTCAGCCGCCGGCGGACGGCTACATCGCCCATCGTGAGGCGGTTGTCGCAGTAGATGGGCGCCTTCATACCTGACGCCCAGGTGAAGGGGTTATTCGGCCGGAGCGTTGCAGCGCCGAGGATGAGGAGATCCTGCGCAATTTGATCGCGTGTGGAAGCGCGGGCGGTTGGGCGAATGGAGGTGGCCACTTTTTGAGCGTGGGAGTATGGGGATGTGAGTGTACGAGGGCCGGCAGTTGATGTCGGTCGGAGAACCAGTGCATACTACGTCCAACAACTGCGTTCGGCGCGCCTGCCGCATGACCGCCCGCACGCCTATACACACACACGGACGCCTCGGCGAAACATCCCTAGCTGAGTTCGAGCTTACGCCCACACACCGTTGCGCCCATGCTCTCATCCCCTCATTCTCAAACAGCCTCCTCCCTATTCACGAAGTACAGCACTCCCGTGTACACCGTGGCTGCGGTTGTCATGAGAAGGAAGACCAGCGCAAAGGGACTCTTCAGAACACCGTAGAAGAACCCGCCGAAATCGCCCAGGAAGCCATCGAGGACGCGGGCGTGGCCGAAGACGAGGGAGACCTGAATAGTGATGAGGAACGTGAGCTGCCAGGCGGTCTTCCACTTGGCGGCCGTTAGCGTCTTGAGGGGCCTGTCTTGCCGTTCGTGATACATGCGCAGCACGGTTACGGCGAGATCGCGGGCAGCGATGAGGCCGATGGCCAGCCACGGCAGCCAGGCCCCGGCAGGAGCAGCCATCGCGCGGCCAACGGGCTCCAAAAACGGGATCAGAAAAAAGGCGCCGAGAACCAGCACCTTGTCCGCCAGGGGATCGAGGAACCTCCCGATACGCGAGCCCACACCATACTTCCGCGCCAGCCTGCCGTCCCAGTAGTCGCTGATAGCGGCCAGGATGAACAGCGTGGCGCCTGCAAACTGCCCCCAGAACGTCCCGGTGAAGAGGCCCCAGAGCGCCAGCGGCGTAACCAGAATCCGGCCGATGGTAAGGGCGTTGGGAACGTGCTTCATGAGGGCGTGAAGAGACCCTCCGCGGAGAGGCCCCTGCGGGGCTGGAAGGCGAGGCAATATACCGCGCGGCATGACAGCCGAAGCGCCGGCCATCCACACCTCGTGCTGCCATTCTGACCGGCATAGTGGCGTGGCACGGTGCTTGTTTTGGAACAATCAGATTAGTTTTCCTGACGAGGCGGCAGACTGCTCCTCCATTCTGGCCACACGATCAACATCACGGCCGGCATCATCACCAACCATCATCGAGATCCTCACATGGGCAAGATCATCGGCATCGACCTCGGCACCACGAACTCCGTAGTAGCCGTGATGGAGGGCGACGAGCCCACCGTCATCCCCAACGCCGAAGGCGGCCGCACGACCCCCTCGGTCGTCGCGTTCAAGAAAGACGGCGAGCGCCTCGTGGGCGCGCCGGCCAAGCGCCAGGCCATCACCAACCCGCAAAACACCGTTTTCTCGGTAAAGCGCTTCATGGGGCGCACGCACTCCGAAGTGACCGAGGAGATGAAGACAATTCCGTACACCGTAGAAGAAGGCGACGGCGGCACGGCTCGCATCAAGATTGAGGAGCGGCTGTACACGCCGCAGGAGATTTCGGCGATGATTCTCCAGAAGCTGAAGTCCACCGCTGAGGATTACCTCGGCGAGAAAGTGACGGAGGCCGTGATCACCGTCCCGGCGTACTTCAACGACGCCCAGCGCAAAGCCACCAAGGAGGCCGGGCAGATTGCAGGCCTCGAAGTGAAGCGCATCCTGAACGAGCCCACCGCTGCTGCGCTGGCTTACGGCCTGGAGAGGAAGAAGGATGATGAGGTGGTCGCCGTGTTCGACCTCGGCGGCGGCACGTACGACATCTCGATCCTCGAACTCGGCGACGGCGTCTTCGAGGTGAAGGCCACCAACGGCGATACGCACCTCGGCGGCGATGACTTCGACCAGCGCCTGATTGACTTCTTTGCCGACGAGTTCAAGAAGAGCGACGGCATCGACCTCCGCGAAGACCCAATGGCCCTCCAGCGCCTAAAAGAGGCCGCCGAGAAGGCCAAGATGGAGCTGTCGTCCTCCACGCAAACGACGGTTAACCTGCCGTTCATTACGGCCACGCAGGAAGGCCCGCGGCACCTGAACATCGACATCACCCGCTCGAAGTTTGAGCAGCTCGTGGACGACCTCATCCAGCGGACGATCCCCCCAATGGAAAAGGCTCTGGCGGACGCAGGGTTCTCCAAAGACCAGATCGACGAAGTGATTCTCGTCGGCGGCTCTACGCGAATCCCGAAGGTGCAGGAGGTAGTGGAGGAGTTCTTCGGGAAGAAGGTGAACAAGAGCGTGAACCCCGACGAGGTGGTATCGCTCGGCGCGGCCATTCAGGGAGGCGTCCTCTCCGGCGACGTGCAAGACGTGCTCCTGCTCGACGTCACGCCGCTGAACCTCGGTATCGAAACACTGGGCGGCGTGATGACCATGCTCATCGAATCGAACACGACCATCCCTACACGCAAGAGCGAGACCTTCTCGACGGCGTCCGATAACCAGCCGTCGGTGGAGATCCACGTGCTGCAGGGCGACCGCTCGATGGCGCTCGACAACCGCACCATCGGCCGCTTCCATTTGGATGGCGTCCCTCCCGCACCGCGCGGAATGCCACAGATTGAGGTGGCGTTCGACATCGACGCCGACGGAATCCTGTCCGTCTCCGCGAAGGACAAGGCCACGGGCAAGGAGCAGTCGATCCGCATTGAGGCCTCGTCGGGGCTTAGTGAGGAGGAGATCGAAAAGATGCGCCACGCGGCCCGCGAACATGCCTCTGAAGACAAGAAGCGCCGCGAGGAGGTGGACAATATGAACGCCGCCGACTCGCTCATCTTTGCCTCAGAGAAGAACCTGGCCGATTACGGCGAGAAAATACCTGAAGAGAAGAAGGCGAAAATCGAAACCGCTCTCGCTCGTCTCAAGGAGCTCCACGACGCCAAGACCGCCGAGGAGCTGGAGTCGGCTATGGAGCAGCTCAACACGGCTTGGAGCGAAGCCAGCGAGGACCTCTACAAGGCCCAGCAGGAAGAAGCCACGTCTGAGAATGGCCAAGCGGATGATTCACCGGAGGCCGAAGCGGACGACAATGTCCAGGACGCCGAGTTTGAGGTGGTGGAAGAGAAGGAGACGGTGGAAGAGACCGAGGGCGAGGAGGCAAAGGAAGAAGCCTGACCGCCCAAACAGGCTCACGAGTACGTGCGCCCCGGCTGCTGCAAAGCGGCCGGGGTGTTTTTCTTTTGGGTGCAAGGTTGCCCTTCACGATGTCGTATTTGAAGCCGGGTCACTGCCTAGTGGGATCTATCTCGCGCGCCTTGAAGTCGGAGGCGTAACAAAAACCTGCCCGCTAACGCTGCTACGCTGAGCGGAACGGCTGCTATTCCGCACTTAGACCATCCCTTGAAGCCCCTCCATAACGCTCTCGCGCGTCACTTCAAGTCTTTGTGCCTTACCCCCTTGCGTTTTTGCTCTGGGAGTTGGAACTTAAAGTACCGCAGAACCGAGCGGGGCCGGGTGTGGCGATTGTCCGGGGGGACGACAACCAGCGCCCAGCCCCGCCGTTCTGTTTAGAGCGGTCGTGCGTCATCGTCGGAGAGCAGTGTAGATGGGGTTCAGCCTCTGAGACGGACAGAGGTTCCTACGGCGAGCACGCGCCAAACCCCGGAAAGCGGAAGCCCGCGCGGCTAAGCGCCTCGGCTTCGGGTACCCAGAACGCCGTCGTGGCCACGTAGGAGCCTCCAACAAATCCGAACCCCCCCTCCACATTCGAAAACAATCCGGGTTCGATAAGCAGTTCCTGATCGAACACGCCGCCGGGCGGCCGCCAGTCCTCGCTGGCCACTTCAGCACGTAGCCACATCCTAGTCACGGCGTGCGGCCGATTGTCGAGAAGCCCCAGCACAATATCTGCAGCTTCGGCCAGAAGAATCGTCGTCCGCCATCCAAACTCGAACGGCTCCGCGTCTCCAGCGAAAGGAGCGTCCTGAATAAACCGGTCGCAGTTGCCGTTTTCCAGTTCGTAAATGATTTCAATCTTATTTAACTGGGGAGCCCCGGGCCACAGCACGGGCATTTTGACGTCACCGGGGATGAACTCGGTGGCTTCCCGAAACGGGGAAACCAATGGTGGTACACGCGTGGCAGCCGACGTTGTCCTGCCCTCCCCGCCAACAACGTCAAAGCGGTAACGTCGACCGAACTCGGGCCGGAAATCGCCAAGAAACACGTGGCCGATTGATCCATCGCCGTACGTGATAACAGAATCGCGCCATGTGATCACGCTGCCGCTAACCAAATCCGTGGAAGAAACATTCACACCGAGGGGATCAGCAGAACCGGCCCCGATCTCGCTCTCAATGGGTACGACGCGAATAGCTTGCTCGTCTGCACTCGGATCGAGGGCGCCCCATAGCGTGTAATAGGCTGCGATGTCGCCCGCTGGGGCTACAGCTTCATCGCAACCTGAGACAAGCACGAAAACGGCAAACAGAGAAAAAAGAAATCCTGTACGCATTGCGGGTCAGTTGGTGCTGAGCTTGAGGCCGAAGGTCGGGATAATGGGAAGCTGATCGATCCGCCGCAGGGTGAAGATGTCAAACGCGAAGAGGTTTCGGCGGTCGTAGGCGTTGATCAGACCGATCTGAGCCGTGAGAGACGCACCTCCCAGGTCGAACGTCCGATCCACTGAAACGTCCAGACGGTGGTAGTTCGGCAAGAGGCCGTTGAACGGCCGCTCGTAGATCACACGCGGCGTTCCACTGTCGCCAAGCACATCAGGATTGCTTTCAGGTGAGATGTAGACATCAAACCCGAGTGCGCGGCTGTAAGGCAACCCTGAGCCCATTTGCCAGCGGAGCGACACGTTGAATCCATAGACAGGTGCACTTGCGATGACCGTTGCCTGATGCCGCCGGTCATGCGCGGGCCGGAAGGTGAGGGTCTCGTCGCCGTACCATAGCTCATTCCGAGCAGACGTTGCCGAATACGTTACATGGGATAAGCCGTAGTTCACGGCGAGGTATGCCCCGCCTGCCCGTATTTCAGCGCGGGCGTCCATCCCGTAAGCCTCTCCCTCCGCCGGCTGGAGGTTGGTGGTGAGCCTGGGGAAGGCCGTCCATTCCGCGATGGAGAGGTTTTCGAGATCCTTGTAGTATCCCTCAACGGCCAGATCGAGCCATGAAGAGGGCTGCAAACGGTATCCGCCAAGAACGTGAATTGCGCGCGGAGTCTCGCCGAATGGCGCGGTGGTCCAAACGGTGAAGATGCTCGTGGCATCGCGCCGATCGCTGACACCAACGATAGGCTGGTTGTACAGGCCCGCTGCTACGCTAAGCCGATGGGCGCCGGTTTCAAACACGGCCCGGAAACGTGGCTCGACGAAGCTCTCTCCAAGACTTGGTGACGTGGTAATACGAAGCCCTGGCATCACACGAAGCGCGCTGCCAATCTTCAGATCTGGTTCAACGTAAAAACCCGCCTCTGTAACATTGACCCGATCCGACGAAACACCCTGAAACAGCCCACCAATCACGCTCTCCGTGTTTGTGGTCCGAATGAATCCACCAAACCGAAAGTCAATCCCACGTAGGAAGTACGTGAGGTCGAACTGGCTATTGAAACGAGAAAGATGGGATGACCGGACCAGCGTCAGGTCCAGAGGAGCAGACTCGTCGATTGCGGCCGCGCTCGGCCCCAGTTCGGTATCCAAATAGGAATAGGACAACTGAACCTCGGCGAGAAGCGGTGCCGAACCGGGAAGCAGCACGTATCGGAAGCTGGCGCCTGCGTTCGTGTACCGAACCTCATCGGGGCGCGGCGCCTCAATGTCTCCCACAGTGCCCTTATCGAACGTGTACAAGCCGCTCAACGAAAGCTGGCTTGATGTACTGGGTGATGCGTGCAACTTGACGAATACGTCACCAAAGTCGAACGGGAGAGGCTCGCTTACCAGATTCGCAGCGCCCTGTTCAATAACTGACTTACGGCCCGTTATCAGAAACGAGGCCCTGTTGGGTACGAGCGGTCCTTCAAGAGACGCGCCACTGACGAATGGCGCCACACTGGCACTGGCTGCAAACCGCCGCTTATTGCCACTCCGCGAAGAAATG
>JADFLK010000096.1 GCA_022564455.1 Bacteroidota bacterium | reverse complement strand
TAACGATGCCATCCGCACGCCGGCCGTGCTCCGCGATCTTGGCCGCATTCAGGGCGAGGTCGGCCAGAAGGGGCTCCACATCATCCATCACATCGCCCACACGGCGGTCGGCGGCGGATGCAAGTTCTGTACGGAGCTCCTCGGCCAGCTCCTCCGAAAGCTCCGCAAAGTTGTTGACAAAGTTGAGCGGGTTCTTGATTTCGTGTGCCACGCCTGCCGTCATACGGCCGAGCGAGGCCAGTTTTTCGGCCTGCACCAACTGCGTCTGGGTGGTGCGGAGTTGCCCCAGTGTGGCCTCCAGTTCGTCATTCTTGGAGCCGAGTGCCTCGTTTTGCTGTTCCAGCTCCTCGGTGCGCTCCGTCACCAGCGCCTCCAGCTCGCGGTTGCGTTCAGCAATCCGCCGGATGCGCCGCTTGTAGGCAAACACGGCAATCCCCACAACCGAAACGAGGGCGAAAATCCTGAACCACCATGTTTGCCACCACGGCGGTTTGATCCGCACGCGCACACTTGCCGACGCCTCGCTCCAAACACCGTCGCTGTTGGCGGCTTGCACGTGGAAGACATACTGGCCCGGCGTCAGATTTGCGTAGGTGGCCGTCCGCTGTGTACCCAAATCACGCCAGGCGGCGGACTCGCCGCCGTTGCGTTCGAGCCGAACACGGTATCGATTCTCCTCCGGCCTGCTGAAGTGCAGCCCCACAAAATCGAACGTGAGGTCGTTTTGGTCGTGAGCCAGGTCAAGTTCATCGACAAGCAAAATGGCTTCTGCGGCGGCCTGCGCCTCCCCATCAATCCTGTACCCGGTCAGCACGACCTTGGGAACGTTCAAATTGTCCTGGAAATCGGAGTGTAAGAAAATGTTGAACCCGTTCGTTCCTCCCATCACAATCTCCCCGCGCGGTGTACGGTACGAAGCCCCCACGTTAAACTGCCGCGACTGCACGCCAGAATCCACGCCATACACACGCGTTTCGTAAGGAGGGCTCGTATTGAAGCGAACGAGGCCCTGGTTGGTACCAAGCCACAAGACAACTTTGTCGGTCGGCTGGAGGCTGTTGTCAAGTTTGGTACTATCGGCCGGCTGGATTCCATTGTCCGGCTTATTGCTTCCGTCAGGTTTAGTACTATCAGACGGATCGTTGCTGTTAGTGGACTGGATCCTACCGTCTGGGTTAGTGCTGTCGCCTGGCTGGATACTGTTGATGGTGTTGCCCGGCAATCCGCTGTTGCTGCTTGTGAACCATTTGAAGGTTCCAGTTTCGAGATCAAGGCGGTTCAGGCCACCAGCCAGCGTACCTACCCAGAGGGCATTCGAGTCGGCGGGGATGGTACTGATAGCTGTAACGTAGCGGTGGCTCAGTGCCGCCTGGTTCCCTGCATCAGCCTCGTACTGCAAAACCTCACCACTCTCGAGATCCACGCTATTCAGACCGTCTTCCGTCCCCACCCACAGGGTGTTGGGAGCGGCCTCCGAGGCATACAGGACTACGATCTCGTTGCTACTGAAAGCGGGCGTAGTGTCTGAGGCGCGGTAGACATGGGTGATCTCGCCCGTCCGCACGTCCATCCTTTCAAGTCCGTGCCTCGTGCCGATCCACAGATGGTTGCGAGCGGTGTCGGCGTAGAGCGCTTTGATTATGCCGTCAGAGATTACGCCGTCCGATTCACCTTCTTCCGGATCGGAATTGTAGAGGTACCGTTGTTGGCCGCCGCGATCCAAACCAAACCGATTCAGACCATTTTTTATCCCTACCCATAGCGTGTCTCCGCGCCAGCCGGCCAGGGCGGTTACATGGTTGTTGCTCAACGATGTTGGTGATCCAGGACGATTCCTGTAATGACGAAACTGGCCGTCGTACCGGGCGAAGCGGTCCAGGCCATTCGCGGTGCCCACCCAAATGCTTTCCTTGCCATCATCGAGAAAAGCTGTAACAGTGGGTGAGACGAGGCTTGTAGGGTCATTGGCGATTGGATAGTAGTGGGGAATAAACCGCGTGACCTGATCAAAACGGCTAAGCCCTCCGAGGCCGGTGGCTACCCAGAGCACACCGGCGTGGTCTTCCACAATCGCGCGAACCACCCCCGGACCAACAGTAACTTCACGCTCCGGGTCGTGATTAAAGCGCTCATAGAGTTGGAGTTTGAAATCGTAGCGGTGCAGCGAGGCACTCACCAAACCGTCCGGATTGTCCGTCCCGACCCACAAATATCCATCGCTTGTCTGCCCGATAGCGGAGATGTACCCCGAACTCAGGTCAATGCTGGTAGGCCCCGGTTTGTGATGTTCCACGTCGCCGGAGTCTGGGTCGTAGCAATCGAGGCCTTCGCCCCATAGCCCCACCCAGAGTCGCCCACGGCTATCCACAAGCAACTCGCGGATGTCGTTGCCGGCGAGGCTGTTCGGTTCTGCCGGATCGTGACGAAGAGTTGTAAAGGTGCCGGCCGCCGCATCGTAGCGATGCAGTCCATCCGCAGTTCCTACCCAGATCGTTCCATCGGGGGTTTGTGCAAACGCATGAACGGGCACTGCTTCATTGTCGGATGAGATGGTCAGGCGTTCTACGTGTCCGGAATGGGGATCAAGGCGGCTGATCCCTACGATAGAGGAATCTTCAGGAGAGGCATGCCCGACCCAGATCTGCCCGGAGGCATCCTCTAGCAGAGCCGAGACGCCATTGAACGCAAGCGTGGCCACGTTTCCGGGCTGATGGCGGTACGCGGTAAACGCCACGGATTCCGGGTCGTACCGAAAGAGCCCGTCGGCCGTACCCACCCAGAGCGTGCTATCGGCGGTCTCCAACAGCGCCGTAATGCGGTTGTCGGAAATCGAAGTCGTATCGACAGGATCGAACTGAAAAACTGCAAATTCGTAGCCATTGTAACGATTCAGGCCGCCGGACGTGCCCACCCAGAGGAAGCCGCGGCTGTCCTGAAGTACCGTCGTCACCTCGTTTTGGGAGAGACCGTCGTCCACGGTGAGGTGCTCAAAACGAACCATGTCCTGGGCAGAGGCCCCAAGCGCACACACAAGGAGCAGGATTCCGCACGCGGGTGCGTGAATCTGGAGTCGGCGTTGAAGCATGAACGGTGGGGCCTGGATGGCCTTCGAACGACAGGCCCTTCAAATGGCGTAGTCTTCCGACTGCGTGAAAGTATACGGATCAGCGATTTTCGATGGCAACGTGCGGAACGTATCAATCCGCGAAAAAGATCGAACCACCAATCGCGTGAATCCAGTTATTCGGTACCCTTGACTCCGTTCCTGGAATCATGCTCATCGGCCGTCTCCACGTTCTCACGGATATCCGCCTGCAGAAGCAGTTCAGCCACGCCGAACTGGCACGGCTTGTTTGCGAAGGAGGTGCGGATACGATCCAGTTCCGGCAGAAAGAGGGAACGGATCGAGAACGGATCGCGATGTTGCTGGATGTTGCGGCCGTCTGCCAGGCATCCGGAGTCCAACTCATCGTCGACGATCACCTCGATCTCGCCCTGGCCGTCGGCGCGGACGGGTTTCACGTCGGCCAGGATGATTTACCCGTGGAGACGGCGCGCTTCATCGTTGACCACCATGATGGCCCCACACATCTGATCGGCGCGACGTGTACGACCACGGAACAAGCCCGGCACGCCGCAAATGCAGGCGCCGACTACATCGGTTTCGGCCCCGTCTTCCCCACTACCTCAAAAGCCAACCCCGCTTCAGTGAAAGGCCTGGAGGGCCTCGCCGAGGTTTGTTCCGCCGTCTCCATCCCCATCATCGCCATTGGTGGAATCACCGTGGAGCGCGTCCGCCCTGTTCTGGAGACAGGCGCCCACGGCGTGGCGGTAATGAGCGCGGTGGTTTCGGCGGACAATCCACGAAACGCGACCAAGCAATTCAGGGATGAGGTCGATCACGCGATTACATAGGGACGTCCCTTGTGGGCGTCCACACGTGATTGTATGATCACCGCAAGTGCTCTGCAAAGAAGTCCACCACCCGCCCCCACGCATCCTCGGCGGCCTCGGCGTTGTAGCGGTCTCCCGATGGATTGGCGAAGGCATGGTTGGCGTTCGGGTAGATGTGGATTTCGGCGTTCTTGCCCAGATCCTGTAGCACCGTATCAAACTCCCGAACCTGCTCCACCGGAATGCCCCCATCATCCTCTCCAAACAGTCCTAGAATAGGCATTTGGAGGGCTTCAAGATGCTCCGGGTTGGTATCGAGTTGACCGTAATAGATGACCGCTGCATCGAGGTCGTTGGGTAGGGCAAGGGCTGTCCGCAGCGACCAGCCGCCGCCGAAGCACCAGCCGATTGAGCCGATGCGCGGCGCTCCATACTCCTCAACGAGATAGGAGTAGGCCTGCATCAGATTATCGGTCAGCGCGTCTTCGTTCTCCATCGCCTCGGTCATGTACTGGTAGGCCGCGTCGCGGTCCTCGGCCACTCGCCCGCTGTACAGGTCTACGGCCAGCACTGTGTAACCGAGTGCGGCGACCTTCTCCGCCATCGCGCGGATGTTGTCGTTCAGTCCCCACCACTCCTGAATGACGATGACACCCGGCAGCGGCCCCTCCACCTCATCCTGTCGTTCAGATGGCTGCACGAGGTACCCTGTCACCTCCACGCCGCCGACGGTTGCATACACCACGTCCTCCCCGGTCACATCCAGGGTGTCGGCACCAAGCACAGCGGCCGAGGCCACGGGCGTATCGCCGGCGTGCTCGCGGCTCATGCGGCCGGTGTAGGTCTCATCAGTGCCGGGCGATTGACAAGCGGGCAAAGCGAGTAGAAGTAACAGCAAAATGGAGAAAACGCTCATGGGATTACCGATTGAATGAGGAGCAGGCAGGATATCCTGGAACCCCGTAGCTTCCCTCTTTTGTTTCCCAGAAGTCCGCCGAATGTGAACACACCCGACCTCCCCTACTCCGCTGAGCTAAAACGAAAGGCCATTCACCTTTCAGCGCTGGTCATTCCCGTTGGGCTCCTGATCGTCGACCGGCCGGCCGCACTACTGATCCTCGTACCGCTCGCGTTGTTCGCTCTGGTTTGCGATGTGGCTAGCCAGCGGATAGAGCCGGTCCACCGGTTCGTGATGCGCATCTTCAGGTCCATCATGCGCCCGAGCGAGCTTCCTCCGTTCGGGGAGCCACTTGTCCTGAACGGCGCCACGTGGATGTGCATCGCGGGTGCTTTGTGCGCCGTTTTCTTCGCAGCACCGATCGCCGCTGCCGTGCTGGTTATGCTCATGGTGGGTGACGGCGCAGCAGCTATCATCGGGAGGCGTTTCGGAAAGCACCGCTTCCCGGGCTCCGACAAGTCGTGGGAGGGCTCTGTTGCCTTTTTGCTGACAGCCGTGCTCGTAGCACTCCCGCTCACCCTACCGGTTTTAATGAACTCATTGGGCCACACGCCACTGTCGAACCTCCAGATTGGCATGGGCGCGCTGGTTTCGACAGTCCTTGAAGCCCTCCCCATTCCCCTCAACGACAACGTGCGCGTGCCGGTACTAGCGGGATTGGCGATGACGTTCGTCTAACTGGCCAGGCATCGAACCCAACCGTTGTTCGTCCATTCATGCCGACCGACCCTGCCACCCCTCCTATGGAAACACTTGCAACCGGCGTCCTCCTCGTTGCCGAGCCTCCCATGGCCGACCCCAACTTCAAGCGGTCGGTCATCCTGCTTTGCGAGCACTCGTTTGAGGGTTCGTTCGGGCTCGTCCTCAATAAACCCTCGCCCATGCAGCTTTCGGAGGTTTCTGGTCTGAAGCTCGCGACCGGCTTGCAACTCGGCATCGGCGGGCCCGTGCAGCCGGATACGCTGCATTTCCTGCATCCTTTTGGCGGAGAGATTGAAGGTGCTCTCCCGATTGCCGAGGGCGTTTGGTGGGGCGGCAACCTGGAGTCGATGCTGCAAGGCGTAGAGGAAGAGCGGATTGATGCCCTGCGTGCTCGCTTCTTCCTCGGCTACTCCGGGTGGGGCGCCGGACAGTTGGAGGAGGAGGTCGAGGAGGGCGGCTGGATCGTGCTCTCTGCCACGGATTCGCTTGTCTTTGCTGAAGAGGATGACGAGCTCTGGCGGCAGATCCTCCGCAAGCTCGGCGGCGAGTACGCGCTGCTGTCGACGTTTCCGGATAATCCTCGCCTCAATTGAGGCGAGGATTGATTACGTGATTACGTGATAGTCTAATCGGGTAGCAAAACCTCCCAAATCACGTATTCACATATTCACGTAATCATGCGCCTCACGACAGCTTTCGTCTGCTCCACAGCGAAATCCACATCGTCTGCGGAGGTACTCGTACCTAAAGAATAGCGCACCGTCGCCACTGATGTTTCCGGCGGCACACCCATCGCCAACAGGACGTGGCTCGGCTCGATGGCGCCGCTCGCACACGCGCTCCCACCGCTAACGTAGACACCAGCCACGTCGAGACCGAGGAGGAGCATCTCGCCATCAATGGCATGACCGCTGACTGGAGGAAACGAGACGTTCAGGATGTGTGGCGTAACGGTCTGGGGGTCTGGATGGAAGCCGTCCAGCGGCGTATTGAACTGAACCGAATCACCGAAGGCGTCTTGGATGCCTTCGGCGAGGCGCTTTTGAAGCACTCTCAGCCGCTCCGAGTTTTCTTGTCGGGCGTTATTGGCCCGTTCCAGCGCCTCTGCAAACCCCACAATAGCCGCAACATTCTCGGTACCACCGCGTCGCTTCTGCTCCTGCGCGCCTCCTGTAATCTGCGGTGCCAACGGCGTCCCGGCCCTCACGTACAGCACCCCGACACCCTTTGGCCCGTTGATCTTGTGACCCGAAAGCGAGAGCAAATCAACACCCAGCTCCTCGACGTCCAGCGAGAGCATCCCGGCAGCCTGAACGGCATCCGTGTGCATCAGCGCACCCTGCTCGTGGGTAATGTCGGCAATCTCGCGAACAGGCGATATCGTACCCACCTCGTTGTTTACGAGCATGATGGAAACGAGGCCGGTGTCCGGCGTGATGGCCTCAGCAACGTGCTCCACCGAGACAGCTCCCTGTGCCTCCGGCTTCAGCACGTCCACCTCTCCTCCATCGTCCGCCAACACTTCCGCTGTTTTCAGCACCGCTTCGTGCTCCGCTGCCGAGGTTACAAGGCCTTTCTTTTCAGACGCGCCCAAAACACCCTTGATTGCCGCGTTGTCTGCCTCCGTTCCACCGCCCGTAAAGATGATCTCGGCAGGCTCACAATTCAACGCGGTCGCCACACGGCCGCGCGCATCCTCCAACGCCACTTTGGCCTTCCGCCCTAGCGCATGTACCGACGATGCGTTCCCGAAATGCTCCGTGAGATACGGGCGCATGGCATCCAGAACGTGAGGATCGAGTGGCGTGGTGGCGGCGTTATCGAGGTAGACGGTGTGCAAACTAGGGAGTGATTTTCTGAGGTGGCAGGATTCTGGAAACTACCAGTGGGATTCCGCAAACCTGTCCCCCATCCACCTTTCGGGAACCCTAACTTCCCTCCCCCTGCTCTACTCGCCTTTTCATGGACAAACTCGTCATTCGCGGCGGTAATCCGCTCCGGGGCCGGCTCCACGTCGGCGGCTCGAAGAACACGGCCCTGCCCCTCATGGCGGCCGCGCTCCTCGGCGACGGTGTCACGACGCTGCACAGCACCCCTGTCTTGCAGGATGTCTTCACATTCGCCAACGTGCTTCGTGTGACTGGCGCGCGCGTCCGATTT
>JADFLK010000095.1 GCA_022564455.1 Bacteroidota bacterium | reverse complement strand
GCTTACTCCGGGCGATCTCCTCGTCTTCCCGTCGTATCTCAAGGCGATGTTTCGCCCGATGCAGGACTTCGCCAAGTACACGGGGCGTCTGGCAAAGGCATCGGCCGCAGGCGAGCGCATTGTAAGCCTCTTCGACCAGGAACCGGACATTACGGACAGACCTGACGCACGCCCTGCTCCATCCTTGCGAGGACACATTGAGTTCGAGGGAGTGACGTTCAGCTATGAGCAAGGGCACTCGGTCCTGCACAACATCTCGTTCACGATTCAGCCCGGTCAGCGGGTAGCGCTCGTTGGGCCCTCCGGCCATGGCAAGAGCACCTTACTCAACCTCATCCTGCGCCTCTACGATGCGACGGATGGCAGCGTGCTCCTTGATGGACTCGACGTTCGCGACCTCAAGCTCGCCTCGCTTCGCTCACAGATCGCGGTTGTACTCCAGGACAACCTGCTTTTCGCTGCATCCATCCGCGATAACATTGCCTATGGAGCGCTCGAGGCCACGGACGATGAAATTGAAGCCGCCGCTCGACTCGCAAACGCGCACGAGTTCATCTCTGTGATGCCCGAAGGCTACGACACGATGGTTGGCGAGCAAGGCTCAACCCTCTCGGCCGGCCAACGGCAGCGCCTCGCTATTGCGCGCGCGGCCGTCCGCCAGGCTCCAATTCTGCTACTGGATGAGCCAACGACTGGCCTCGATGAGGAGAACGAGCGCATCGTCGTAGATGCACTTGATCGGTTAGCAAAAGGGCGCACCGTCTTACTTGTTACCCACCACCTTCGCCACGCCGCTCGCTGCGACATGATTCTCTATCTCGACCGCGGACGCTTGGTTGAAGCTGGAAGCCACGCTGAATTGATGCGCCTCGGGGGTACGTACGCCCGGCTGTACCGGCTCGAAGGGTCAGGATTCGCGCCGGCTGTACTCCAACCAGCATAAGCCATGCTTGCCAAGCCCGATCAGGAAATCATCCGCCAAGATCCGAGCCTACCCGGCCTTTCGCTTCTTCTCGATGCTGATGCATTTGCAGAGGAGATGCATCCACACATCCATGCCCTGGATAGTGCGGAAGCAGTGTACGTGCGTTACAAACCGGGCGAGAATGTCATTGTGGCATTCAGGCTGTACGTTCGTGGAGAGGCACACCGGGTCTACGCGAAAGCGCATCGGGCCGACGACACAGCGAAACTGGCCAAAGCGAGCAGCCGGACTGAAGTCCCCTCGGAAATCGGGCCGGGGCGCGTTGTACTTCCGACCTGGTCCACGACGGTCTCCTTCTTCCCCAACGACAGTAAGCTGAAGTCCCTTCACCGTGTCGGGAATGCGCAGGAGCGGCGTCGGATGATGGCGAAGATTGTACCTGATCGTGCCGATCTGTGGGATGCCCAGCCTGAGCTGTTGCGGTATAAACCGGAGCGCCGTTACGTGGCTCGAATTGGCGATGCTGTTCTGAAGCTGCACGCTGGGGCGGGTTTTTCCAAAGCTGCGCAAGGACGGCGAGCCATTTGGGCAAAGGGCGCATTGCAGACAGCCCCAGTTATCGGGCGCTCTCGACGGCATCGGGCACTCGTCTATAAATGGATTGATGGCCGTGTGATGGCCGATGCGCTACGCGGCTCGTCGTCTGACCTTTGCTTCGTAGCTCCTGTCGGAGCAGCCTTGGCCACCTTGCACAGGCGTCGCCCCATGGCTCTCTCGGTGCTCATGCACAAGCATATCACGGAAGCGCTTTTTGCAGCGGCGGCGGCGGTTGGAGCGACAAGTCCGACACTCGCGGCAAGGGCTACAGCGCTGGCTTCGCGTATTGCTGCATTGATTGAGGTACCCAAACGCCTCGCCCTCATCCACGGCGATTTCTACGCGAAGCAGATCCTCCTGAGTGGAGAGACTCCTACGATGCTTGACTTCGACCGTCTGGGCCTCGGAGATCCTTCTGTCGACATCGGGACATTTCTCGCCCATCTTGAGCGCGATCGAATACGCTACAACCTCAGTTTGGATCGGATCGAAGCCGTGCGAGCCGAACTGCTTGAGGGCTATGCGGCGATTCGTAATCCGCCGCACGACGACCGATTAGCTTTGTATACGGCAGCCGCCATTCTGCAACTGGCCCCGCATCCGTTTCGGTTCCGCGAGCCCGAATGGCCCGCCCGCACCGCCGCCCTCCTTGATGCCGCGGAAGCACAGCTAGACGAAGCACAGTACAGGACTTCATCGCGCAACGTTTCCGTACAGCGACCTGTTAGGGTATCAGATCCCTACGATGCTGCCTCGGATGAAGCACTTCCTATGCTCAGCCGTGCGCTTGACCCCGATATTGCAGCGCGCAGCTTGGGAGCTTTCTCTACCCAGTTGGCGGGCAAAGACGGGACGCTACGGCTACAGCAGATCCGAGTCGTGCGCCATCGCCCCGGCCGGCGTGCACTGGTGCATTACACACTTCGGGCAGAGGGCCCGGATGCCCATGAAGGCGTTGTCTCACTTTTCGGTAAGATGCGAGCGCGAGGCCTCGACCGGGCAACTTTTTCGTTGAATACTGCACTCTGGCAAGATGGATTCGGCGTGCTGAGCCGTGATGGTGTTGTAGTTCCGGAGCCCATCGGCGTCTGGCCCCAGGCACGGATGTGGCTCCAACGCCAGGCGTCAGGGGAGATTGCGACGGAAGTGTTGCGTGGCTGCAACGGTGTGCAAGTCGCCCGACGCATTGCCCACGCACTGGCAAAGTTGCACCGAGAGGGACCGGTCCCGAACCGCCGCCACATGTTGGCCGATGAGTTGGCGCTACTGCATGATCGGGTACCTCGCGTCGGTGATACACATCCACACCTTGCCTCACGCGTCGACAGAGTTCTTGAGGCCTGCGATGAGCTCGCCGCCACATTGGCCAGAACACGCCTCCGGCCGCTCCACCGCGACTTCTATCCCGGTAATGTTCTCGTGTCAGACCGGCACATAACGCTGCTCGACCTGGACCTGTACGCCCTCGGGGACCCGGCTTTAGATGCGGGCAACTTCATTGCTCATTTGATTGAGCAAGGGCTCCGAGAGCGCGGCGAAGCGGCTGCGTTTATGGGCCCCATACGCGCCTTCGAAGACACTTTTACCCGACTGGAAGGCTCCGACATCCGCGCGGCCATTTGGGCCTACACCACCTTTACACTGGTTCGCCACCTTTATATCAGCACGCGAATTAAATCCCGCCGGACCAGCACCGAGGCGATCCTGAATCTTTGTGAGCGGCGTCTACAGACTGCAACGGCGGTAAACCATTCTCTTGAGGTTTGAGATGACTCGGTTCTTTCAACTGTTTCTTGCGTTGAGTCTAGTAGCCCCGGCATTGGCTCAGGACTCGACATTTGTCATTAGGCCACACCGGGTCGTAATGGTTCAAGATGATCACTCGATGAATCCCGATGAGCCGGAGAGCGGCGGTATACGATTCGACGGCGAAGCCCTACTGACGAATGTCTACGAGTCCAACATTGATCATAGCAGCGATGGCATATCCTCCATAGGGTTCGTTCCGGCACTGCACCTGCGACTTCGCGACCGCCCGCATGATACGCGCTTCACATTCGATTACGTCCTGGCCCGGCACGCCTACACGAATACGGAGCGATGGGATCGGACGAGCCACCTATTCAGTCTGGCCTATGAGGTTGAACCCGTCAACGATTTGACGAGCGAAACCGAGGCAGAGGTCTCCTTTCGCGGCTCTTCGGAGGATCGTGATCTGGCCAATCAATATCAGGTCCGGCAGACGTTCGAGGCCAAACTCTCGCGGATGCACCGTGTTGAGATGTATGGTACGCTACGGTACAAAACCATTCCCCTTGATCCTGAAGGGAATGCTTTCAAGCCGAACATCGGCCTTCGTTATCAACAACGATGGCCGAGCGGAATTCGGTGGGAGATAGGTGCGCGATGGGAGACCAATCGCGAAGCTATTGAACGCGGCAACTACAACCGGGTCACGTATACCGCCGAGTTTCGCGTTCCTGTGTTCGGTGGCCGTGACTACGTCGAGCTGGAGGTCCGGCGGAAGAGTAAGAACTACACAGCACGCTTTGCCGAAGACGAGAATGGCGATGTTACAGGCCGACTGCGGCAAGACCGAAAATGGTCGGTAGAGCTTGCGTGGCGCCATACGTTAACTACCCACGTGGTTGGCACGTTCGGTGTAGAGGTCGAACGGCGGACCTCCAACGATCCTGACAAACCCTACACTGCGTCGGCACTGGTTATTGGGCTTACCTACAGCTTCTGATGTGCATGAGGCATGAGCCTTGCAATAGGTAGGACTAAGCCCGCCAAGTGGTCTTTGCGGCCACACAACTCATTCAGAAGACTCCTGGAGCGCGTCGTTTGCGCACTGCCCTTCGGAATCTGCGCACTAAACCCTCAAAGCCATGACCATCCGACTTGCTACCCACACATTGTTTTTCATCAGCGTCCTCTTACTCGTTTTCTCGACGGAGGCGACCGCTTCAGTCTTTCACCATGATGTGGAGGTGCGCGGCGTCATCGAAGCCCTCGGTGATCAGGCGCTCACGGTCGGCGGCCTCACGTTTCTCGTCAACGAAGACACGGAGATAGAAGGGCCCGACGGAGAAGACTTGACGTTTGATGACCTTGATGTCGGAATGCTCGTCGAAGTTGAAGGCGAGTTCGAGGACGGCGAACTCGTTGCGGAAGAGATCGAGGTGCAGGACGGTGACGACGGGGACGAAGTGGAAGTTGAAGGCTTCATCACGGCTCTGGGCGACAGCACGCTCACCGTTGGCGGACTCCTCTTTCGCGTCACGCCTGATACGGATATCGAAGGCGAGCATGGCGCCGATCTCGAATTCGAAGACTTGGCTGTCGGTGATTTCGCCGAAGTTGAAGGGCACTTTACAAGCGACGACCTGGTAGCTGACGAGATTGAAGTGGAAAGCGACCAGCAGGCCCGCATCGAGGTCGAAGGTTTCATAGAGGCCCTGGGAGATCACACCCTCACGGTCGGCAGCCTCGTATTTCTCGTGACCGAAGCAACGGAAATAGAAGGGCCGCACGGGCAGATGCTCGATTTTGAGGATTTGGAAGTGGGTCAGTTTGTGGAGGTCGAGGGCCACTTCCGCTCGGACGGCACGCTCGTCGCTGACGAGGTGGAGGTCGAGCTAGAGGATGACGACGAAGTCGAAGTATCCGGCGTCATTGAGGAGTTGGGCCCGGACTTCCTGGTTGTTTCAGGGGTATCGTTTATCGTAACCGACACCACAGAAGTCGTGGACGACGACGGGCAACCGATTCTCTTCGAGGATTTGACCGTCGGCTTGTTTGTAGAAGTCCACGGGCGATTGGTAGAAGGAGATCTCGTTGCCATCCGCATAGAGGTGGAGGACGAGCATCTCGAAGACGAAGTGCGCGCGCAAGCGGCCATTGATTCCATCGAGCCGGAAGCTGTTGTTCTGCTAGGCCAGGCTTTCCTGGTCACGGACGCCACCGTCATCCTCGGGCTCGACGGCGAACCTATCACGTTGGATGATCTGGCTCCGGGTGATGTCGTGGAAGTAGAGGCCGAGCGCCGAGCCGACGGCAGTCTGGTTGCCTTCCGCATCGAGCGTGAGGATTCTCCCGCAGACGAGGTTGAGCTGCGGGCGGTTCTCGACATGGTTGGGACAGATTTCGTCGTAGTACTAAACGTCACGTTCCTCGTAGACGACGGCACGATCATTCTGGATCGTGACGACAACCCAATCGAGCTGGCGGAATTGACGCCGGGAGACCTCGTAGACGTCGAGGCGATGTTGATCGGCGATATCCTGCTAGCCTCACGCATCGAGGTCCGCCGGGCAGCGCACGCCGCAGGACGGCTTACCAGCGTAAACGGTGGAAATCTTGGCTTACCGGGCGTCAACGCTACAGTGGCTTCCAACGTAGTGGTCTTCAACTCGGACGGAGACGTGCTGAGTGTGGCCGTTCTGGAGGTCGGGCAGGCAGTCCGCCTTGCAGGGGAGGGAGATGGCTCAGGGAATCTCGTGGTGTCGCGCGTTTACTTCTTTGCGAACACCGCAACCGCTCAGGAACCGGGCGAAACATTACCGGCCAGCTACACGCTCTCCCCGGTTTATCCGAACCCCTTCAACCCGCAGGCCCGCTTCACGCTCGAAATGGCTGAGGCTCAGTCCGTGCGCATTTCGGTTTTCGATCTGCTTGGGCGCGAGATCCGGGTGCTTCACGATGGCTCTCTATCCGCTGGTAGCACTGGCTTCGTCATTGACGGCGCAGGTTTGCCAAGTGGTCTTTACGTAGTGCGCGCGGCAGGAGACACCTTCACCACCAGTCGCAGGATGACACTACTCCGGTAGAACGAACTTGCGGAGTGTGGGAGTTCGATACTGCCGACCGGGCGGCAAGGAACCTATCCTTGTCGCCCGTTTTCGGTGTGCTTTGGCCGAAACTGGGTATCCGTTCAGAAGCTGACCTGCGACGTGAGGAAGAGCCACCACGTAGGATCGGTGGCGAGATCTTGTTCGAGACGCCCGCCACGGAAGAATACCGATGCCCCTGCGGAGAGTTGGAAGCCGTCGAGCGCACGGCTGCCGCGGCCGAACTGGCCGTCATACGATAGCACGAGGTCGACCTCTTGTCCGAACGAAAGAGACCTACCCGTCGCCCCTTCCGCTGTCGAGGCAAAGTGGTGCCCTTCCACCCGAACGCGCAGGCTGCGGCTGATCGCCGAGGTCACGGAGAGGCTCACGTCGTGCAAACCATCCGGCGTCGAAAAACGCGGGAAGTAGTCCATGAAGCCGTAGAACTTGTGGTTGGTGGCGTACAGGGTGTTGAACGCCTCGTAGGTAGTGGTGGAGGTGTCGTCACCAGAAACCCTATCAAAACCAAAACCTATGCTCGGCTTGAAGGGCGCCTTACCCAGGGTCAGACCCATACGGACACCTATAAGAGAGGCACTGATAGAGACGGTGTCCTGCTGGGTTCCCAGCTGGAGGGCGAAGTCTATTTCCTGTGTGAGGGTAATCCCCCCGACAAAACCGTAGATCCCCTTGGAAAAAATGCCCGCGGTAGACCGGTTAAGAACTGTGCCATTGTTCTGGTACTGGTTAAGGAAGTAGGCATCCACTTTGGTTTGATTGACCAAGCCGGGAATCACCCAATTGTTGGAAGCCAGCCATACACCACGAAAGTCCTTATCGTCCGCATTACCCGGGCTCTGGCTTTCTACCTCCTTCGCACTGAAGGCATCCAATCTGATGTTCTTCCGGGTGAAGGAGACTAACGCACCGTCGAAAGACCGCCCGATATTATGCCAGCCCACCGCACCGATGATCCGCTGGTTGCCATAGGCCAGTTCCATACGCCCCAATCTCAGGCTGAACGGCCGGTTCAGGAGGTTGTTCAACTGGAGGTAGGCTTGGTGGAGATCGATGGCATCGGGCCCTTCACGGCGGCCATCATCTCGTCGTTCGCGTTCGGCGAACCCGCCGCCGCGATCGATACCAATGTCCGCCGCGTGATCGCGCGCCTGGCCGGCGATGCCAACGTCACGCTCAGCGACCGCGACGTCCAGCCTGCGGCGGAGGCCCTGATCTCGCGTCGAGCGCCCGGCCGCTGGAACCAGGCGATCATGGACCTCGGCGGGCGCGTCTGTGTCTCGCGCAAACCGAAGTGCGAAGCCTGCCCGATCTCGCGCTGGTGCCGCTCGCGAGCGACGTTTGAGAAGAGCCCGCG
>JADFLK010000094.1 GCA_022564455.1 Bacteroidota bacterium | reverse complement strand
TGCTCGGCTTTAGCAAAACGACCGGCTCTGTCGGCAAATCAGCCACATCGCCCATTTCACGGACATGCGCACGGTAGTTGCGGCCGATGCAGAGGATCTTGCCGGGGCGGGCAGGTTGGCCGGTGGGAAGGGTGCTTTGCACAAAACACGAGTGCAGAAGACGGAGGACAGATGCAATCCAGCCGTGCGCGCCGGTGGTGGACGGAGGTCACTAAGCCCGAAGAACGCCCTTTCAGACGCCTCGGCGATGCGTCCCTACCCTTCTCAACCCTTCACCGCTCAACATTCACCCTTCAGCATTCACTTCAGCAGCGTCATCCGCCCTGTATGCACTTGCACTCCACCGCTCATCTCGGCGAGCACGCGGTACAGATACGTGCCGGAGGGCAATGAACTCGCATCCAGCCGGAATTCGTGGCCTATGCCTGCCGAAAAGGACGCCTTCGGCGTCGCCAAAACGTTGCGTCCTAACACGTCAAAGATCTCGATGCTCACGCCGGCGGGCCAGGCCAGATCGAACGAGATGGTCGTTGATGGATTGAACGGGTTGGGGTGGTTGCCGCGAAGAGTGAAGGTGTCTGGATTAGATCCGCTAGGTTCTGTTGAGACGGTAAGCGGAATCAACTCCATTGATCGACCATCAGGAAATACTGCGAGAACACCAAAATAGGGGCCATTCTGATTCCCTACCAGATTCAGGAAACCAGAAAGTAGCAATGTGATCACATCGCCCGGATCAAATACAGGGGGAGCAAAACCAACCACTGTCTTCGGACTCGGATCAACTCTGATTTCTGACCCGTCCGGCATGAACGTGACATGGTCTGTGCTTTCACTAAAAACAAGGTCGTCGGCCAAAACAATCCCCGCCCACTCAACATCGGATGCCGGCGCATCGGTAATCCCATGAATCACATTGACATCAATAGAATCGGGATCCGAACCTACTTCCCGAGTATCCTCATTAACCAGTACATCCAGGCTGATGTCCCGGCCATCAGGATTCGGGAGGAACAGCCCGGGATCTCGGACGCCTACAAGTATAAACTGATACGTTTGGTTGAGCGCGAGCGTGAAACCGAACTCGAAGAAGACGTCCTCCGGCCCCGTTGAATTGCCGGGCGCGATTCCACCCGTCAACGGAATCAGCGCAGGGATATCCAGATAAGGCGACGCCGTTCGGAACGCGACGTCATCGAGGACGAGCTGCCCGGACACGTAGAGGTCAATGACCTCCAGCGAAGGGTCCGCCGCGTTGTGAATGGCCTGGACACGCGCGTTGAACTGTGCATAGGCCATTCCGCTTGAAGCCACAAAGGCAAGGGCAGCCAGCGTACAGCGAAACAATGGATGAAGCGACATCATGGAAGGAGGTAAGACGTGAGCTTTAGTCTACGGCCATTTCTTGCGAAAGCTCCTCCATCCGGCAACACGATTATCATCCCCGCGTTGGACGACAGGCGCTAATTTTCGGCATTCTTCTACGCTCAACGCATGGCCCGCCAGTTCGACGTTCCTGTTTTCTATCGCAGCCCGATCATCAGCCGGGTGAAGGAGGCAAGGCGTTTGGACGACCCACGCAAGCGCGATCTTTCACCCTCCGTGCTGGATTTCGGGCCAGTGCGCTTTAAGATCGGGCGGCACTTCGGATTCTGCTACGGTGTGGAGAACGCCATCGAGATTGTCTACCGGGCGCTGGAGGACCATCCGGAGAAGGCAGCCGCCGGGCGGATTTTCCTCTTGTCTGAGATGATCCACAATCCGCAGGTCAACGTCGACCTGGAGCAACGCGGCATCCGGTTCCTGCGCACCACGACCGGCAAGCAGCTCATTCCCTTCGACGAACTCAGCCCCGACGACATCGTCATCATTCCGGCCTTCGGCACAACGCGAGAGATAGAAGCCGACCTCCGCAAGCGTGGCCTCGAACCTCAGACGTACAACACGACGTGCCCGTTCGTCGAGAAGGTGTGGAAGAAGAGCGCCCAGATTGGCCGACAGGATTACACCGTCGTCGTCCACGGCAAGCGCTACCACGAAGAAACCCGTGCGACGATTAGCCACGCACAGGCCAACGCGCCGGTCGTCGTGGTGCTCAACATGGCGGAGACGGAGCATCTCATCCGCGTTATTCTCGGCGAAGAGGATGCTGGCTTCTTTTTCGAGCACTTTGCCGACCGCTTCTCGCCCGGCTTCAACCCCGAGCGCGACCTGCAACGCATCGGCGTGGTGAACCAGACGACCATGCTGGCCTCGGAAACCGCCGCCATAGCAGAGCGCCTGCGACAGGCCATGATCACACGATTCGGTGAAGCCGATATCAACGAGCACTTCGCGGACACGTCGGACACCCTCTGCTACGCTACGAAAGAGAACCAGGACGCGACGATTGCCGTCATCCAGGACGGCGCCGACGTGGCCATCGTGGTAGGTGGGTACAACTCCTCGAACACCAGCCATCTCGTAGATCTCTGCGAGGAGAAGATGCCGACCTACTTTATCTCGGGTGCAGACCGACTGGTGAGCCCCGACGAGATCCGCCATTTCGACTGCCACACGAAATCCGAGAAAACATCCACCAACTGGCTCCCAACAAACCTGGGCCGTCCGCTCAACATCCTGCTGACAGCGGGCGCCTCCTGCCCGGACGCCCTGCTGGACGAAGTCGTACAGCGTGTGCTGGGGTGGTTCCCCGGTGCCCATCCGGTTGAAGATGCCCTCGCACCGTTTGCTGCCGAAGCGGGGTAGTGACAATCATAATTAGTAAAAGGACGAATCTCCAACACGCCCACCTCTCTCACCACAAAACATGCCCTGGTACGAAGACTGGTTCAACTCCGACGGCTACGAACTCGTCTACGACCAGCGCGACCTTACGGACGCGGAGCGCCTCGCCGACCTGATTGAACGAAGCGTCCGGCCTCAAGCCGGCGCCGAGATTCTGGACGTAGGTACGGGGAGGGGCCGTCACGCGCGCGTGTTCGCCGGGCGCGGCTACCGGGTTACCGGGCTGGACATCGCCGAGAAGGCCATCGCGACCGCACGCGAACGAGCAGAGGACGAGGGATTGACGCCCAAGCAGATCGCGTTCGTGCAGGGAGACATGCGGTTGCCGCACTTCCAGGAACGGTTCGATGGTGTAGTAAACCTGTTCACTTCGTTCGGCTTTTTCGAGGACGAGGCCGACCACCAGCGAGCCGTCTCATCAATCGCTGCGGCCCTTAAGCCCGGCGGATGGCTGGTCCAGGATTTCCTCAACGCGCCCTACGTACGAGCCCACCTCGTTCCTGAGAGCGAAAAGGAGAACGGCGAGGTCCACATTCGGCAGGAGCGGTGGATTGAAGGCGCCCGCGTCAACAAGCGCATCACGTTGACGAAAAACGGCGAAGCGCATACGTTTGTGGAGTCTGTACGCCTCCTGGCCCGCGACGATTTCCAACGGATGTATAACGAAGCGGGCCTGAAGCTCATCGAAACATTCGGCGACTACGACGGAAGTCCTCACACCGATGAAAGTCCCCGGCTTATTTTGGTCGCCCGCAAAGGGGAATAAAGGCTTTGCCTTCGGAAAACGCGGCTGAGTATATATACAGGAGTTATCGAGCGACTGGCTAACTTTTGTAAACTTGATCGACCTCCCCCCAAAACATCGAACAGGGCCATCGAGAGCCCATTCACTTCAGACAGAATCACGAAGAACCCTTCCCCAATGACCTCCGCCCTCGACTACGCCAAACAGAACGCCGACGCCTTCGTTGGCCAATTGAAAGACCTTCTCCGCATTCCGTCTATCTCGACGGACTCGGCCTACGACGCCGACACCCGCCGGGCGGCAGACTGGGTCGCGGATGACCTGCGAAATATCGGCATTCCAACCGTGGAGGTGATGGAAACGGATGGGCACCCCATCGTTTATGCGGAGATGGGGGATGACCCCGGCAAGCCTACCGTGCTCGTCTACGGCCACTACGATGTGCAGCCGCCGGACCCGCTGGAACTGTGGGATTCGCCGCCGTTCGAACCGGTCGAGAAAGACGGCATCATCTACGCCCGCGGCGCCTGCGACGACAAGGGGCAGGTGCTCATGCACGTCAAGGCGGCGGAGGCGTACCTCAAGACGACCGGCGAGCTTCCGGTGAACCTCAAGTTTATGATCGAGGGCGAGGAGGAAAGTGGCTCCGTTCACCTCGTGCCGTTCATTGAGCAGAACAAAGAGTTGCTGGCAGCGGACGTTGTCATGATTTCCGACACCAGCCTCTTTGCAGATGGAGTTCCGAGCATCACGTACGGCCTGCGCGGGCTCGCTTATGTAGAAGTAACACTCACGGGCCCGGAGCGCGACCTTCACAGCGGCGTTTACGGCGGGGGGATCGAGAACCCAATCAACGCACTGTGCAAGATGATCGCCGACCTGCACGACGAAAACCACCGTGTTACCCTCGAGGGCTTTTACGACACGGTGCGGGAACTATCCGACGAGGAGCGCGAGGGCTTTCGCGCGCTGCCGTTCGACGAGCAGGCGTGGTTGAAAGAAGCCGGCGCTCCGGCAACGAAGACCGAAACGGGTTTCTCGACGCTCGAAGGCATCTCCGCCCGCCCGACGCTCGATGTGAACGGCATGTGGGGTGGCTATCTCGGCGAAGGCGCAAAAACGGTGTTGCCCAGCCAGGCAAGCGCCAAGATCTCCTGCCGCCTCGTCCCCGACCAGATGCCGGACGACATTACCGAGAAGCTGCGCCGCCATTTCGAGAAGCACGTGCCGGAGACCATGACGCTCGATTTCAAGGATCTCCACGGAGGCCACGCAGCCATTGTGGACACCAACTCGCCCGCCATGAAAGCGGCGGCAACGGCCATGGAGGCTGTTTTCGGGCGCCCGCCGTACTTCACCCGCGAGGGCGGGTCCATTCCCGTCGTCGCCGACTTCAAGCGCATTCTCGGCCTCGACTCGGTGCTCATGGGCTTCGGCCTCGACTCCGACGCCATCCACTCGCCGAACGAGCACTTTGGCCTCGACCGCTTTCATCAGGGCATCGAAGCCTCCATCCGTTTCATGGATGCATACAGCCGGCAGTAGAGATGCGATCTCGTTTTTTCACTGCCATGACCTTTCTCCTGGTTTTGCTACCGGCTTGCGCACAAACGCCTCCTGCCTCGCCAGACACTGATCCGGCACATGCTTTTGCAGCATTGGAGCAAAGGCTAAACAATGCCGCGCAGTTTTCTTTCGCCGTTTCCATAAACGAAACGACCGCAGCGGAAGATGAGCCAACCACCCTGAACTCCCGTTTCCATTTCGCTTCCGGCGGCCGCGTGCGCATTGAATCGACTGGCCAGGTGAACGGCCTCGGAGCCACGCCGAGCATGGTGTCCGACGGCCACGAGATGGCCGGCGGGCGCAATGGACTCGAGGGCCAGTTCGTTGACTTCAGCCGGGAGCCCGTCCCCGGCGGTCTTCGCGCCGATCTGACGGGCAGCATACTACGCTGGGGCGCCTACCGAACGCTTCTGCAACTTGTAGGCGGCACACCACCCGTCGGCATGGTGGAGGAAGAAGCCGACTTCGAGCCCGGCGACCCACCACTAGCCCATTCGGCCATCGAGAATGCTTCTTGGGGACTTCCCGAAACGTTCGACGGGACGCCCGTACGCCCGCTTACCTTCAGCCTGCAACATCCCGTCGCCGCCGAAGTAACGACGACAATCTGGCTCAACCTGGAAACCGGACTCCCCGTACGACAAATGGTTCGGCTGACGTTCGATGAGTCGGAACGCATCACCGAAGAAATCTATTCGGATTGGTCGTTTGAGGCCATTTCTTCCTTCACCTTCTCGCTACCCGAACAACCGTGATCTCGTCGAAATTAATCCGGCCATTTTTTGTATTCGCCGGCGCAGCGCTAATCATCGCTGCGCTTGCCTGCACCCCGTCTGAAGGATCGGACGATGCGGAACGCACGTACGCAGACCCCAATCCCTTCCTGTACGATGATCCGCGCGAGGCATTCGACTACATGGAGGAGCGCCTGATCAACGCCGACAGCCTCTATACGGGTGTAATCGTGGATGCGGATTCCATCTTCCCCGTGCAGCTTGTGGCTGAGGTTTGGGGAGGGCAGAACAATCAGTTGAGAATTACGGCGGAGGGCAATATGGCAGATTTCCTGGCTCCGGCCACGTTGCTCCTCGTATCGGATGGCGAGCGGATGACCGGCGGGCGATCCAGTGAAATCGGCTTCGACACGACTACCGCGCCTGCCCTACGCGAGGCCTTTGCAATCGGCCTTTCGCGTATGGGCCTGCTGCACAACCTGACCCGCCTGTACACGGGAAACCCGCCCGACCACGCAGACGGTGGGATAGATGACTGGGTTCAGGTCCACTCGTTTGAATGGCTCGACCCCGAGGTGGTAGCCCGAAAGCTGACTCGGCCTATGCATTTCACAATCCGCATTAATGGCGAGGACACGGGAGAAGCGACGCTGTATCTCCGCCGAGAAACAGGGCTTCCCATGCGGCGAGTCCAAACCATCAGGCTGGCAGGAGGCTCCATGACCATCGAAGAGCGGTACACGGGCTGGGCGGAAATAGAGGCGCCGGAGGGGACCTTTGACGTGGACGCTGCGGCGTTTGACTGATCTCCTGATCTCTACGGTTTGGGCTCCACCAAACGGATCAACCCTTCTTGCACGACACTGGCCACGAGCTTGCCGTCCTGCGTATGGAGGGAGCCCCGCGTGAAGCCTCGGGCCCCAAATGCGCTGGGGCTTTCCATGGTGTAGAGGAGCCACTCGTTCGCTTCGAACGGGCGGTGGAACCAGATGGCGTGGTCGAGGCTGGCCGCCTGCACACCCGGCTGGAAAAACGAACGGCCGTGCGGGAGAAGCGACGCCCCAAGTAGCCCCCAATCCGAAGCGTATGCGAGAATGGCCTGCTGCATGAGGAGGCCGCCGGGCACGGCATCCACGGCTCGTACCCACGTGTGGCTAAGGGGATCGCGCTTATCGGGCGCGAACGGGTTGATGGGATTAACTGGCCGGAATTCGATGGGCCGATCCCGCGTGTAGATGTCGCGTACGGCTTCCGGAATCATCTCGGCAATACCCCGAGCCAGTTCTACCTCGCTCGGCAGGCCATCCGGGCCAGGCACGTCGGGCATGTCAGCCTGATGATCCATCCCCGGCTCGTCCTTGTGGAAGGAACACGACAAATTGAAGATCGGCCGCCCGTGCTGGATAGCCGTTACCCGCCGCGTGACGAAGCTGCCGCCGTCTCGAAGGCGCTCGACTTCGTAGACGATGGGGATTTCTAGATCGCCCGGCAGGATAAAGTAGGCGTGCAACGAATGCGCGTAGCGATCTTCCTCCACCGTCCGCCCCGCAGCGATGAGCGCCTGCGCCAGCACCTGTCCGCCGTAAACGCGCGTCCGCCCCAGCGGCCGGTTCTGGCCGCGGAAAATGTTCAACTCGATCTGTTCGAGATCAAGAATACCGAGGAAGGATTCGAGGACGGGATTCATTTAGCCTCTTCGCTGAGTAGGAATGGCTGGATGGAGCCTATCCTCAAGAAAGATTTCAAATGCAGCAGCCCAGTGACAGTCCTCGAGACTAACTGTAAAGAGCAGTATTCGCGCATTAGGATCGTTCTCTAGCACTTTCATCTTGCCTTGCGTGTCATGCTGTATATGTTGATAGGCGCGTTTTCTGGCGTTGGTAAGGCTACGACCCACTTTGACAACTCTTCCATCATGCCAGTACACGTACACTCCCGGTCGTGCCGCATCATCGCCGGTGTTTAACCAGTTTGCTGGTGGCTCGACTCCAAAAAACCTGACTCTCTCCTC
>JADFLK010000093.1 GCA_022564455.1 Bacteroidota bacterium | reverse complement strand
GCGCTCCCCGACAAGTCGGGGCAGGCTGTCTCGGCGACAGAGCACGTAATTCAACAGCCTCTTAGTCAGACAGGCTCCTGCAATGCGAGATTGCGGGGAAGATGGGCGGGCTTCGTCCAAGCAAGGCGATGTGCGCGGTAGCTTTCGCAAAAGAAAGACGGCAGACCGTAGACAGCAGACGGCGGTATCGGTTGGCGGCTCAGCAGAACACAATATCCAGTTCGCGACTATGTGGCACGAAAACATCCTTGGTACCATCGGAAACACACCGCTTGTGCGGCTCAATCGCGTCGCGGCGGACCTGCCGTGTACGGTGCTGGCGAAGCTCGAGTATTTCAACCCAGCCGGCTCCGTCAAGGACCGCATTGGGCTGGCGATGATTGAGGATGCCGAGCGGAGCGGCCAGCTCAAGCCGGGCGGGACCATCATCGAGTGCACGAGCGGCAACACGGGCGCCGGTCTGGCGCTCGCGGCCATTGCACGTGGTTACACGTGCATCTTTACCACAACCGACAAACAGAGTCAGGCCAAGAATGACGTACTCACAGCGCTTGGCGCCGAGGTCATCGTGTGCCCAACGGCCGTGGCCCCGGATGACCCGCGCTCCTACTACTCGGTCGCCGAGCGGCTGAGCGAGGAGATCCCCAATTCCTTTTATCCCAATCAGTACAACCACCCGGCCAACACCCAGGCCCATTACGACACCTCCGGACCCGAACTCTGGGAGCAGACCGACGGCCGTATTACACACTACATCGCCGGTGCCGGCACGGGCGGGACGATTTCCGGGACAACCCGCTATTTGAAGGAACAGAACGCGGCCATCAAAACCATCGGCGTCGATCCGTTCGGCTCGGTCTACTACAAGTACTTCCACACGCGCGAGTTCGACGAGAACGAGATCTATCCGTACGCAACGGAAGGCGTGGGGGAAGACATCCTTGCGGGCAACATGGATTTCGATTTGGTGGACGACTACGTCCGCGTAACGGACAAGGAATCCATGCAGATGACGCGGCGGCTCGCGCGCGAGGAGGGCCTATTCCTCGGCCAGAGTAGCGGCATGGCTATGGCGGGCGCGTTGCAATGGCTGGAGGTCAACGGCGAAACGCTTAAGGTGGACGACGTGGTGGTGGTGCTCATGCCGGATTCGGGCTTCCCCTACCTGGCCAGAACCTACAACGACGAATGGATGCGCCGCCACGGATTCCTTGAGGCGGAATCGTCCATGACGGTTCGCGACGTGTTAGCGCAGCGCGAGCGGGGTGTGGTTGCAGTTTCACCGGAGGCGACGATCGCTGACGTTGTAGCCACGATGACGGAACACGGCATATCGCAGGTTCCTGTATTCAACGCCGAAGGCCACGCCGTGGGTAGCCTCACCGAGCGAAACATCCTGAGCCGCCTCGTTGAAGAGCCCGAAGCGCTCTCGTATCCTGTCAAGGACGTGATGGCCGCTCCGTTCCCGATTGTTGAGGCCGACATCACAGTGGAAGGCCTCTCGGCTTATCTCGACAACGAGGCGGGGGCCGTGCTCGTAAAGGCGGGCGAGGCCAACCAGTTCCACATCGTCACCCGTAGCGATCTGATTGCTACGTTGGCGAAAGCGGGGTGACAGGCTGACGCGGTACAGGTTATTCCACTATTCCATTCATCCAGCCACTTCGCCCCGTACCTTCGCTCTCTCAACCTGTAGGAGTCTGACAGACTCCTCGTACATCACTCCCCTCATGGACTCGAACGACAAGAATCCCAACCCGCCCCAGCTCTCCATTGAGTTGACGGAGGAACACGCTGAAGGCATCTACTCGAATCTCGTGATGATTGCCCACTCTCCGGAGGAGTTTATCCTGGATTTCATCCGGGTGATGCCCGGTGTGCCGAAGGCGCGGGTGAAGAGCCGCATTATCGTAACGCCACAGCACGTGAAGCGGCTTCTGGCTGCCATTGAAGATAACATTGCACGCTATGAAGCCCAGTTTGGCCCCATTGGCGACGTAGTCCAACGCGAACCACAGTTCTCGTTCACCCCGCCGAGCGGCGAGGCGTAGGCCAGCGAACGCACCGGCAAGAAAGAAGCGTCGGCATCGTTTAAAGACAGCCTCTCAGAGCTGAACCGTCGCCTGTGCTGGTTCCGGCGTTGCCAGGCCATCGCCTGTCGCAGGCGCGAACTCATCCCACACTCCCTTAACGACCGTGAGAAGTTGGTCGATGTCGTCCTTGGTATGAGTCGCCATGACACTGATGCGGAATCGCTGTTGCGAAAAGGGAACAGCCGGGAACTCAATAAGATTCACAAAGATGCCGCGATTGTGGAATCCATGGGCGGCTGCACGAATGTTCATGCTGAGTGGAACGGGCAACGGAAGCACCGGAGTGTCCTCCGTTGCCGCGAAGCCCAAGTTGCGAAGCCCCTTTGCCAGACGGCGAACGTTTTTCATCAGGTTAGCATGGATCTCCGGTTCATTCTCCAGAAGATCCAAGCCGGCATGCACGACCGCAACAGTCATCGGCGGAAGGGAGGCAGAGAACATGTAGGCTCTGGAGAACGCCCGGAGATAGTCAGCTACTGCCTTCGAACACGAAACAAATCCGCCGGTCACACCAAAAGCCTTTGAGAACGTACCGAGGATGATGTCGATGTCTCCATGAACACCGAACTGTTGTGCCGTGCCACTTCCGCCTTGACCGGTGACGCCCGTGCCGTGAGCGTCGTCGAGGACTAGGATGGCGTTGTACTTCTTGCAAAGAGGGACGATCTCGTCAAGCGGGACAACGTCTCCGTCCATCGAATAAACACCCTCCACCCCAACAAAACGGTCACCATCGATATCCTGGGCTGCTATTAGCTGGGCCTCCAGATCCTCAAGGTCGTTATGCCGAAATGAAACGGCTGTGTGCCCACCCACGTCAATACCGTCGGAGAATGATACGTGGCTATGAGCATCGTAGATGATTGCATCCCTCTTGGTGGGAATAGCACTCATCAGTCCTACGTTGGCACTATAGCCGCTGCCGTACAAAATGGCGTCTTCGGTACCCTCATAAGCGGCCAACCGTTGTTCAAGTTCGCGGTGGAGTTCGGTGTAGCCGTTCAGCAGGGGAGGTCCGCCAACTCCGGTGCCGTACTCGTCCATCGCTCTCGTGATGCGTTCCTTCACGTACGGGTGAACACCAAGCCCGAGATAACTATTCGAGCCAAACATCAGCATGTCCTGCTCAATGCCGTGGTGATCTCTTACCCGCACCACCCGGTCCATGGGCGACACAACGACGCGTAGGTGTAATCCGTCGAGGTCGTGGTTTGTAAGATTGCTTAGCCATTCCGAGAAAAACCTGGTACGCTCTTCAAACCCAAGCTTGCGGCCTTGGACGAAAATATCTCGGATAGTAAGGGCAGTATTGCCCGGGAGAAATTCTTTCTGCATAGGGTGGCCGCGGGGGGTACTCGATGGTGGTGGAGGGGTCTACGAGTCGAGCCGGCGCAATTATAGCACATTATTGGAAAAAAAGTAAACCCTGAGCGGATTAAATAGTGAACCCTCAGTATCACCAAACCGATTCGTTTGGGTATTGAATTGTATCACTTCGCGTGGAGCGGACGAGCGAGTGTTGAGCCAATGCTGAGTGGACGGCCCGTGGTGTGGGGGGCCAAACGATGTTGGGAAACCGGGTCGCTTCTCGTCGTTCACTTTGGGCACACAGCACCTTTTCCACCCCCGCCACACGTCGTGAATGGTCACGTTCTCAAGGCTGCGCTCAGTATCACACCCCCATCTGTGCAAGCATGGCATGGGCTTTGACAAAGTTCGGTACATCGCCTTTCTTCGCCTCCAGCAGCCAGATTTCGTGGATAGCCAGTTCTTTTCTTCCCCAGAGGGATACTCATCCGAACCTGTTTCCCTTCCCGGCCATCCTAGCCCACTTGGGCTGGCGCTCGTCAAGGTAGCCGGAGGCGACCGCGCATTGCTCAACGCCCTTCGCGCCGTGGCGTGGACAACCTACCAGGAGGCAAACTGCCCCTGTGGCGCAGACGAGCAGGGAATGGATCGCTGGTGGGCGGAGCAACTTGCGCAACCGGTGTAGCAGGCTGTTGAGATACGTGCTCTGTCGCCGGATCGGATGATGGAGTTCAACAGCCTCCCAAGTACCAAACTCAAAACTCCAAATTCAAAGCGGTCTCATGAAGCACCCATTGTGAATTGGAGTTTAGAATTTGATACGTCAGAAGCATCATTTTCTCGAGTCTGTTGAACTTTGTGCTCTGTCGTAGGCTGCATGACTTAGTTCAACAGACTCGTAGTACTCGATGCGTTGACACATACTTATTTGGGTGCGCGAGCCAGCAGGACCAGGGCGATCAGCAGAAATACCGCATGTGGCAGCCATGCGGCCAGGGCGGGAGGAATGGTCTCTGTGTAGCCGAATGGCTCGGCAATCTTCTGCATGGCGAGGTACACGAAGGCCACGAACAGCCCGAGGGCAAACTGGATGGCCTGGCCGCCTCGCCGTCTTCGCGCAGCCAGAGGAACGCCAATCAGCACGAGTATAAGGTTGGCCAGGGGGTAGGCCAGCTTTGCGTGGTAGTCCACCAGCGGGCGGCCCAGCCTACTTGCACCTGCGCGCCGGAGAGACGCTACGTAGTCGCCTGCCTCGGCAATCGTGAGGCGCTCGGCATCGCTCTCAGTTCGGGCGATGTCGCGTGGAAGGACGCTCAGTGTCGAGTCGAAGCCAGCCAGCGAATCGAGGCGTTCACTGCCGTCCGGGAGGAAGGTGCGGAGGATGGGCTCGGTGAACGTCCACTTCATCGTGGTGTCGTTCCAGGTCATATCAACTGCGTCGAGTCGGCGGACGAGGTGCTCCGGGCCAGCGACGCCATCGGTGGTATCGGCCTCGAAATCGAGCAGGCTGATGCGAAACGCACGATTGAGGCCGCGGTCGAAGAACCCGATGGCCAGCACGGAGCCGGGCGCTGTCTGCCGGTAGATTTCGCTGGTCTCGGCCCTGTCGGGCGCGTCGCGGTAGTACCGCTGCTGGAAATCGAGCACCGTCCCCGTCGATTTCGGCACGACGAATCCATTGAAGAACAACATCCCTACCGTAAACAGCATGCCGACCACCACAAACGGCGCCATCAGCCGATAGAGCGAGACGCCGGCCATCGTCATCGCTGCGAGCTGCATCGACTGGGAAAGCCGCGACATGGTGTAGATGGCTGCCAAGAACAGCGCGAGCGGGCTCGTTAGCTTGATGATCTCCGGGATGTAGTTGAGGTAATACGTCCCGAATACCTGCCGGATGGTCGCGCCGCGGTCCAGGAAGTCGTCGATGTACTCCACGTAGTCCAGCACCACGAAAAACACCACGAGCAAGCCCATCAGCAGTGCCGCTGCCGCAACGAAACGCCGGAGGATGTAGCGGTCGAAGGTGGTCAAGTGGAGGGGCTGGAAGGGTTGGGTTGTGTACGGATCCGTCCACGAAGATCAAGCGAGGATACGCACGATCCACGCCCGGCGATGGCGTCCGTGGTAGTTTGCCGGGCACTTTTTATCGTTTTCTTCCCCGATCATCCTCACCATGAAGGTTCACGAGTATCAGGCCAAAGAAATCCTGGGGCAGTACGGCGTAGCCGTCCAGTACGGTGAGGTTGCAGAAACCGTAGACGAGGCCGTTGCCTCGGCCCAGCGCATGTCGGCCGATGGAACCAACCTGTTTGTCGTCAAGGCACAGATCCACGCGGGCGGGCGCGGGAAGGGTGGTGGTGTTAAGCTGGCTGGGAGCATAGATGAGGTGAAGGAGAAAGCAGAAGCCATCCTCGGGATGCAGCTCGTTACGCCCCAGACTGGCCCACAAGGCCAGGAGGTTCGAAAGATCCTCGTAACGGCGGCAGAGGACATTGCGCACGAGTACTACTTGGGCGTCACGCTCGACCGTGCGCGCGGCCAGAACGTTATCATGGCGTCCACCGAGGGTGGTGTGGAGATCGAAGAAGTAGCGGAAGCGACGCCGGAGAAAATCGTGAAGGTGTACGTGGATCCCGCCGTGGGCCTCCGTCCGTTCCAGGCGGTGGAAGTTGCGTCCCGGCTTGGTTTTGAGGGACCGGCTTTCAAGCAAACTGTCAAGTTCGTTCGGGCTTTGTACAGGGCCTACGAAGAGTCCGACGCGACGATTGCAGAGATCAATCCGCTCGTTCTCACCGACGACGGCCGCGTGGTGGCGCTGGACGCCAAGATCAACCTCGACGACAACGCGATGTACCGGCACGCGGACCTCGCCGCAATGCGCGACGAACACGAGGAGGATCCGCTGGAGGTGGAGGCCGGCAGGCACAATCTCAATTACATCAAGCTTGATGGCAACGTGGGCTGCATGGTGAACGGCGCTGGACTGGCGATGGGCACGATGGATCTCATCAAGCTGGCCGGCGGCGAGCCTGCCAACTTCCTTGACGTGGGCGGCACGGCCGACGCCGAAACCGTGGAAGCCGGTTTTCGCATCATCCTCTCGGACCCGAACGTCAAGGCTATCCTCGTCAACATTTTTGGCGGCATCGTTCGGTGCGACCGTGTAGCGCAAGGCATCGTGGATGCCGCGAATAATATCGACATCACGGTTCCGCTTATCGTCCGTTTGCAAGGCACCAACGCCGAGGAAGGCATGGCCATCTTGCGCGAGAGCAACGTGGAGCTTGAATCCGCTATCCTCCTGCAAGAAGCGGCCGATAAGGTGACGGCGGCGCTCCAGCAGTAAGGGTGTATTGTATATGCCCCACGGTTTTCTATGCGTGAACCATCCGTCGGCGTTGTCATCAAGAACGTAACCAAGCACTACGGCGAGATCACCGCCGTAGACGATGTCTCTTTGGAAGTTGAGGCGGGATCATTTGTGTCGCTCCTCGGGCCGAGTGGCTGTGGCAAAACAACGCTCCTGCGACTGATTGGTGGCTTTGAGCCGCCGGATTCGGGCACGATCTTCATCGGCGGCGTGGACGTAACGAAGAAACCCCCGCAGGCGCGCCCGACGGCGATGGTCTTCCAGAACTACGCCCTGTTTCCGACCATGACCGTTGGGAAGAATGTGGGCTATGGGCTTTCGGTACGGGGCGAAAAACGGGCGGTGGTTAAGGACCGCGTGGAGCGCGCACTCGAACGGGTAGACCTCGGAGGAATGGCGGATCGGCCCGTCGGCGCACTCTCAGGCGGCCAGCAGCAGCGGGTGGCGTTGGCGCGCGCGCTCGCCGTAGAGCCGGCCGTTCTCCTCTTCGACGAGCCGCTCTCGAACCTCGATCTGGCCCTCCGCGAAGCCACGCGTGCAGAGCTGAAAACGCTGCAGAAGGAGCTAGGTACCACCAGCCTCTATGTCACGCACGACCAGAGCGAAGCCCTCGCGCTCTCCGACCGCATTGCCGTTATGCGGGAAGGCCGCATCGTCGAGGAGGGGACGCCTGAGCAGCTTTACCACGAGCCGGAGTCGGCGTACGTAGCGCGGTTCCTCGGCGGATCGAACGTGATCACGAACGCGGTGCTGGCCGAGCAGTTGACGGGCACGACGCCGCCCGCCGGGAAGGTGCTTGCTGTTCGTCCGGAGGATTTGGAGGCCCTCGGCGAACGGGTGGAGGGCGCCGCCCTCGCCCAGTTCCTGAGCCGTCAGTTCCTCGGTACACACGCCGAGTGGGCCATCGAGGCCGAAGGTGTACCGCTTCGCCTCTGGGCGCCGCCGGCGCGCGAGGCGCCCGAACGGTTGTACGTGCGGGCGAAGCGGCATCGGTGGGTGCAGGCTGAAAACACCTCGGCTCCTTCGTAATCTCCAGCATCGGTTTTTCTCCAACCGCAGTCTCATGCAACCAGCCTCCCAGGACGACTTCA